>JBMSPZ010000029.1:0-12099 GCA_049423025.1 Rickettsiales bacterium | reverse complement strand
AGGTTAAAAAACTTTCCGCAGGCTGGCAACAAAGAGTTTTGCTTGCCAAATTAATGTCTTGCCCTTCAACAATTTGGCTTCTTGACGAACCATCGAGCCATTTAGATGGATATTTCAAGGAAAAACTTAAGGAATTAATTAAAATTCGTATTAAAGATAAGGGTTTGGTTTTGCTGGTAACTCACGATGAATATTTTTTCGATTTAGGTCCAAAATTAAATTTAGAAGATTTTATTTCTTAAAGAATATTCACAATACATTAATTATTTTATCAATCATCACATCGCCAAGCTCTTCGATGGTTTTAATAGTAATTGAATTTTTATAAAATTCTTCGGCTAAATGTCCAATGCCAATGCCAATAATTTCAATTTTACGCCCTTTTTCAATATTATTGATAACATGATGTAAATGATCCGACAATATATCGCCGTCATTATTGGCAGTGGTTGAGTCATCTACGGGTGTACCGTCTGAAATAACCATAATAATTTTGCGTTTTTCATTTTGTTGCATTAACCGTGAACGTGCAAAAAGTAAGGCCTCACCATCAATATTTTCTTTGAGCAAGCCTTCTTTTAGCATCAATCCCAAATTAATTTTCGATTTTTTATAAGATTGGTTAAAATCTTTGTAAATAATATGGCGAAGGTCATTAAGTCTTCCGGGATTCTTTTGCTTACCTGAAATTTCCCATAATTTTCTTGATTTTCCGCCTTTCCAGTCCGATGTAGTAAAGCCAATTATTTCGGTTTTGATGGAAAATTTTTCCAGCGTTTCGGCAATAAGTTCGCAAGCAAGTGCACTCATAACAATTGGATTACCTCGCATCGAACCAGAATTATCAAGCAAAATCGTCAAGGCGGTATCTTGATATTCGTGATTTTTTTGATAAAGCCAAATTTCGCTAGAAAAAGGCGATATTACCAAATTGGCTAATCTTTTTCGATTCAAAACTCCGCCTGAGCCATCAAAATCGTAATAATTATTTTTTTTGGAAAGAAGTTTTCTTTTTAGTTTTATAGCAAGTTTTTTGGAGATACCACTTAGCTTGGAAATTTTAATATCAAGTTGATTACGCAAATTTGCCAAATCATCTTGGTATAGAAATTTTTTTGGATTAATTATTTCATCAAATTGATTGGTATAAATTTGATATAAATTTTTAAATTCTAATAAATTATTGTTAGTAATATTTTGCAACAAAACCTCTGAATTTACCTCGTTTTCTTGCATCATCGGCATTTCGATTGGCGTTAATTCGCTAGAATTTTCAGGCAATTCTAGTTGTTTTGGCTTAGTCTGTAAATTTTCTATTGATGACTCCTCAATAATTTCTCCCTCGAGTTTTTCAGCACCAAAATTAGGATCAGATTCATCATTTTTTTTATTTTCTTGCGGATTTTTATCGTCATTTTTTTGATTATCTAAAATTAAATTTTCTAGAATTTTAAGCAAATTTTTGGCAAAAATTTCTTGATTAAATAAATATTTTTTTAGCGCCAAAATTTTTGGTAAATATTTTTTATGAAATACTGGACTCATATTTTTTTTACCGGCATTAACTATCAAAGCCAACTTATCTCGAGACTGAAAAGCCTCGCTCAACAAAATCAAAGAAAGGTCATTGGTGGTTGTAAAATCAAGGTCTAAATCGATTTTATTCAATAAATTATAAGTTATGCCTAAAAAATTTTGTGAAGATAAAATGATGAGCCGAATTTTTTCAAAATCATTAAAAATTTTATACAAGTCAATATTTAACTCAACTTGATTTGGCAAATTATTTAAATATTTTTGATGAATATTTGCATCATGATACAACAAATATAAACAAGCCAAATCTAGGCTTGGACGCAATTCTTTTGAAAAATTTTTAGATTCTTGATTCTTTAAATTTACCGTAAAAAAATTAATTTGTGATTGGTTTTGATAATTATGATTCAAAATATTATATTGACTCCAATGAAAAAAATTATTGCTAAAATTTTCATCAAAATTTAAAGAAATATTTGGGTTTTTGGCAATATTTCGATAGGTTTTTTGTAGCTCCTCTTGAAATTTTTCGAGTTCTGAATTTTTCATTTTAAATTTTATGACAAATTTCTTTGGCTAGTTCGTTTGCCGAGATAAATCCAGCCTCTACTCGACCTTGAATGTTCCAATCGCCACAAGCACCAATTTGATTTTTAAAATCCAACAAAAACTTTTCAGAATGATTTTGTTTGCCAAGATTGGCATAACGCCAACGATGAATATCAACATGTTTGATAATAATATCATTGGCATTGGTAATTTTTTTGAATTCTTCAATTAATTGTTGTTTCACTACCTCAATATCATCTTCGATATGGGCATCGGCCCAATTATTTCTGGCTAAAATAGTATAGGCAGGAACCTTTTTTCTCAATGGCTTAGATGATTCCAAAGATATCCATGAAATTATAGAATTTTTGATTAACGCCATATCATAAGGAAGCTTGATAAAATCTTCCAATCCAAGCATTAAAGCGTAGCAAGCTAACATTTTAACTTTTTTTGCCTGAGAATAAAAACTAATATTTGGTGAAATTAAATCCGATAATTGCTCTGCGGGTATTGCTAAAAATACCCAATCATATTCTCCCAAGGCTCCATTTTCATCAAATAATTGCCAATTATTATTTTTTTGGTTCTTTGAAATTTTAATGATTTTGGTTTGAAATTTAATATTTAAATCAACCGCCAATTCTTTGCAAAATTCAGTCATTTTTGGGGTAGCAACCAAATGATTATGCTCTTTTTCCCAAGTTCTTTGATAAGTGATTTTATAATTATCAATTTCAGCAAAATTACCACACCAAGGTTGAAGAATTCCTCGACTTATAAAGTCTTGTAAAAATTCTTTGAATTCTGGAGTTTTGGCAATAAAAAATTGCGAGCCAAAATCAAAAGTAAAATCATCTCTGGTTCTTGAAGCCAATCTTCCAGATACTCCCCGAGCTTTTTCAAAAATATCTACTTGATAAAAATTTTTTAATTTATTTGCTAAAGTAACCCCAGCGATTCCAGCGCCAATTATAGCAATTTTTCTTGAATTTGCGGTCATTTCTTTAATTCAGTTTCAATTTTAGAGGTGATTTTATCACTTAAAGGATTGGTGCTAGAGATAAAGTAATCGATAATTTCACCATTTTTATTAATTAAATATTTGTGAAAATTCCATTTCGGAGCTGAAATAACTCCGAGTTTTTCCTTAGCAAAAAGATAAAATGGATGAGCACTTTTTCCACTCACAACTTCTTTTTGAGTAACCAAAAAATTTACTCCATAATTATATTTACAAAAATTTTGTATTTCGCCGTTATTAAGTGGCTCCTGACCACCAAAATCATTGCTTGGAACTCCTATTACCACCAAACCCTGATCCTTATATTGTTGATGAAGTTTTTCTAAATCTCCATATTGCGAAGTAAAACCACATTTTGAAGCGGTATTTACAATTAACAAAACCTTATTTTTAAATTTTGATAATTCGACTTTTGAACCATCAAAGGCAACAAACTCAAAATTATAAACATCTTTTGCTAGAGTATTTTTGGCTGAAGAATTTTTAGAAAAAAATCCAAAATTAAAAATTGAAAATGCCATAAGTAAAAAAAATATATTTTTCATTTAAAAAAATCGTTATAATTATATGATTAGTGAAATATATTTTCTACACAAAATAAAAACAATTAAAAAATTAAATATGATAAAATTTTTTTCTAAAATCCAATTGCTGTGCTTAAAAAAATTTCACATGTTGATTTCGCTAATAAGTATTTTATCACTATTTTATTATTTTGTAAATTTTTTATTTTTTAATCATTCCCCCGAATTAATACTATATTTTACCATTGCAATTGGCGGACTGCCAGTGCTTTGGCAGATTCTCTTAAAATTATTAAAATTTAATATTGGCGCTGATTTAATAGCTTTTATTGCTTTAATTTTAGCCATTTATCTCAATGAAAATATCACCGCGGTTTTAATCATACTAATGATTTCAAGCGGTCAAGCCCTCGAAGAATACGCAACACATAAAGCTTGTTTTGTGCTTGAATCTCTAGAGAAACGCATTCCTAAAACCGCGCATTTGCAAATCGACAATAATTACCAAGATATTTCTATTAACAGTATAAAAATTGGCGATAAAATTGCCATTTTTCCTCATGAAATTTGCCCAGTTGACGGCGAAATTATTCAAGGCAATGGTCATATGGATGAGTCTTATTTGACTGGTGAACCTTACAAAATTTCTAAAACAATTGGCTCCAAAGTGCTTTCAGGAGCGATTAATGGTGAATCCTTATTTATAATTAAGGCAGAAAAATTAGCCGATGATTCTAGATTTGAACAAATTATCAAGGTCATGAAAAAAGCCAATGAAGATAAACCAAACTCTCGAAAAATTGCCGATAAAATTGGGGCAATTTTTGCTCCAATTACCCTGATAATTGCTGGATTATCTTATTATTTCACCGCAAATCTTACTAATTTTTTAGCAGTTTTAACCATTGCTACTCCTTGTCCACTCTTAATTGCCGTGCCGATTGCTATTATTAGCGCTATTTCAATTTCAGCGAGGCAGGGAATAGTCATAAAAGATGCAAGAATTTTGGAAAAATTATCAATTTGTAAAACCGCCATATTTGATAAAACTGGAACCTTAACTTATGGTGAACCGAATTTGTCGGAAATTATTTGTCTAGACAATAAATATAATTCTACCGATATAATTCAAAAAACTGCGAGTCTTGAGCGCTACTCAAGACATCCGCTGGCAATTGCCATTGTTAATTACGCCAACAAACAAAATATAATTTTTCAAGATGCCAAAAATATGATGGAACAACCGGGATTCGGCATTATCGGCGAAATTGAAAATGACGAAGTTATCATTACTAGTCGCAAAAGAATTCATGAATTTATGGCTCCCGATATCGAATTTCCAAGCCATGATTATGGGATGGAATGCGTAGTTGTATTGAACAAGAAAATCATTGGTTTGCTAAGATTTTTTGATTTAGAGCGCGAAGAGAGCTATTCTTTCATTAACCATTTAGCTCCAAATCATAATTTCAATAAAGTTATTTTATTATCAGGAGATAAATCTAGCGAGGTTGAGGTTTTAGCTAACCGCTTAGGAATTCAAAATTTTTTCAGTTCAAAATCTCCTGAACAAAAATTAGAAATCGTTCGCAAAGAAACTGCAAAAGCCAAAACCTTATTTATGGGCGACGGTATTAATGACGCTCCCGCTTTAATGCTGGCAAGCGTTGGAATTGCTTTTGGCAATAATAATGACATCACAACCGAATCAGCGGGGGCAGTGATTTTAAAATCAGATTTATTCAAAGTTGATGAACTTCTTCACATAAGTTCAATAACCAGAAAAATTATTTTACAAAGCGCAATTGGCGGTATGATTTTAAGTGTAATTGGCATGATTTTTGCCAGTGCAGGCTATATTTCGCCTTCGCTTGGAGCAGTTATTCAGCAGGTTATTGATTTTTTAGCAATAATTAATGCATTAAGATTAACCTTGGCAAAAAATATACATTCTGATTTAAAAATTAGTTAAAACTTCCACACCAAATTCACTCGAGAAATATTGATTGTGGCATTGACATCAATTTCTCTTTGAGAGCCATCGGTGTCATAAATCCTAGTGTTGCCGTCAATTGAATTGTTGAAGATAGAGTGATCTAGTATTACACGAAAATGCTCCATAACTGAAATATCTAAGCCAAGACCATATACAAAAGTGGGAAGAGAGCCAATATTATTTAATTTTTTTGCACCCTTAAATTCTGAAATATAATTAAACTCCCCAAAACTAATTCCTAATTTAACATAAGGAATAAAATTTTTAAAAACATTTACCCCAAATTTTCCAGAATAAAAGGAAAAATTTGAAGATTTAAAAATCATTTTTTCCAACTCCGATTCATTGCCATTAAAGGTTTTTGGAGGATTTCTTAAATTATTGTTATTTACAGAGATTTCTCCGATTATAATTGACATCTCTTGTCCTAAAAATAATCCATTGGAAAATAATCTACCCTGCCCCATAATAATCGAAGGATTAACCGAACCGCCGTTAATGCTATGAGAAAATTTGCTAGATTTGGCTTCGCCAAATTTTCTAAAAGTTTCATCGACTTCTAGGGAAACATTGGCAATATTAGCACCGATACCGAAATATAATCCGTTAAAATTGTTGTCATGAGTAAAATTTGGCTTATTTTGGTTATTCAAACCACAAAAATAAGACTGTCGATTTGAATTATCGTAAACCCTATATCCAAGACCCATTCCATCTTGAAAATTTTTGTATTTTTTATTTTTTTTATTTGCAGTTAAATCCTGATTGTAAATATTTGGATAATTTTGTGAGGAAATTGTGGTTTGGTCGTAAAAATTTCTGTTGTAATTTTCAAGGCTAGAGTTTGAATAATCGTAATTATTTTTGGTTTGCAATTGATAATTTCCGACCGCCGAGTTATAGAGTTCGGTGTTTTTATCATTATATGAATTTGGCATTTGATTTTTGTTAAAATCATAACCATTTTGGTCAAAAGATTTTAAACGATAATCATCTCCATAGCCATCTTGCAAATCTTGAGCATATGAAATTTTAGCAATAAATGTTGATAAAATAATTAAAAATACAGCAAAAAATTTCATATTTAAAATCTATATAATATTCCAATTTTACCAGAATTAACTTTTAATTTAGCAATTATGGTATTAGATGAAGATAAATTTGATGAAGTGGACATGCCGGCTCCAGCTTTATTTAATCTAAATTGACCATAAACTTTAGGTATCATCCAATAAGAATAATCTGCATAAACGCGAAAGTGGTTGCTCAGCAAATATTCGCCACCAACTGATAATCTAATTGGGGGCGGGATATTTTGTGATTCAACGGTAACACTATAATCTTTATTGCCAGTCAAATCATAAGAGGTGAAAGACCCAATCCCTGCATTAAAATAAGCCATGGTTCTATCATTAAGAAGATAGCCAATTTTAGCATTAAAAAGAACATAATTAGAAACTGTAAAATTAAATTTAGTTAAAGATGAAGCGGTTTTGGTTTTAGTTTCATCATAATCGTCAATATTTAGGCTTAAAGTTGAAGAAAGGCTTGAAGTTCTAATTTCTAAATCACTACCCAAATAAACCCTATCAACCAAAGTTCCTCCACCCAAATTTGCAACTAATGAAGTAGAAGAGCCAGATAAGTTAAGAGGTTTATTAATATCTGCATCAGCAATTAAAGAATATTTATTATTATTGGTTGCATTTGATCTTGAGCTATCAATTATCATGTCGCCTGAAAACGAAGATCCTTCACCACCAATGGCAAAATACAAACCGTTCCAATTGTCAATATAATCAGTGGAGTCCCATTTTTTATCGACAAAAGGTTGGCAATTTAAAGACTTACCCTCGGGATCAACAATAGAAATACCTGATTTTACTGCCGAAGTCCCTGATCCAGAGCCACCAACTCCACCAACACCTCCCATCGAACCACTGCCAAAGGCAAAGACATGACTTGAAAAAGATAACAATATTAATACTAAAAATTTAAAAAATTTCATTTTATTTTTTTCGATTAGCAATTCTTAGGCGAAGCGCATTGAGTTTAATAAAACCTTGGGCGTCAGTTTGGTCATAAACCGAATCTTCTTCAAAAGTAACATGAGCCATTGAATAAAGACTTTGACTAGATTCTCTCCCAATTACCATAATGTTACCCTTATATAATTTTAGGCGAACTTTGCCCTCAACTTTTTCTTGACTCTTATCTATCAAGGCTTGAAGCATTAATCTTTCTGGAGCAAACCAAAAACCATTATAAATTAAACTCGCATATCTTGGCATTAACTCATCTTTTAAATGCATAGCTTCGCGGTCCAAAGTAATTGATTCAATTGCACGATGGGCTACTAGTAAAATACTTCCACCAGGAGTTTCATAAACTCCACGAGATTTCATTCCAACAAAACGGTTTTCAACCAAATCAAGTCTGCCAATACCATTTTTTCCACCTAGCTCATTGAGTTTAGTGAGAATTTCGGCAGGCGACATTTTTTTGCCATCAATAGCAATGGCATCACCTTTAGCAAATTCAATTTCAACGAAAGTCGCTTCATTTGGAGCATTTTCAGGACTAGTGGTGCGCTGATAGACATATTCAGGAGCTGGCAGTGATGGGTCTTCTAAAACCTTACCTTCACTTGAGGTATGAAGAAGGTTGGCATCCACCGAATATGGGGCTTCGCCTCTTTTATCTTTGGCAACAGGAATTTGATTTTTCTCGGCATATTCAATTAATTTCGTGCGTGAATTTAAATCCCACAAACGCCATGGAGCAATAATTTTTATATCAGGTTTATTAGCATAATAACTCAACTCAAAACGAACTTGATCATTGCCTTTTCCAGTTGCACCGTGTGCTACCGCATCTGCTCCAACTTGCTTAGCAATCTCGATTTGTCTTTTAGCAATTAATGGTCGAGCAATTGAAGTTCCAAGTAAATACACTCCTTCATATAATGCATTGGCTCGAAACATTGGAAACACATAATTGGCAACGAATTCTTCGCGTAAATCTTCAATAAAAATTTCTTTAACACCAAGCATTTGAGCTTTTTTACGAGCTGGCTCCAACTCCTCACCCTGCCCTAAATCTGCAGTAAAAGTTACTACTTCGCAATTATAATTTTCTTGAAGCCATTTTAAAATAACCGAGGTGTCAAGCCCACCAGAATAAGCAAGAACTACTTTTTTGATTTTGTCTTTCATATGATTTGAATTAAAATTTAATTTTTTAAAAAATTAAATCAAAAAACTTTTAAAAAAACAAGTCCTTATCTCGAATTTTTCTTAAAAAATTTTCAGTATGAAGGGATTTTTTTTCAAACTGTGTAAAAGTGGTGATTAAACTAAGCGGAGTATTGAAAACAATATTATTAGCAATATAAGATAGATGAAATATTTTTAAATCATCTTCTTGCAAAGTTATTTCTTGGTATGAATTAATGTTGCTAACAATTTCAGATTCAACCTTTTTGGAAAAAATTGCTTCATTTTTTCGATAATTCATTTCATGCGACAAATTATCACTGTAAATTTCTAAAATTTTATTCAAATCATAACTCTCTAAATCCAGCATTAAATCCTGTGAAAATAAAGATTTGGCAATGAATTTGGCGACATTAAAAATGTAAAGATCTAAATAACACATCGCGATAAATTGTCGGTCTTTCAAATTATATTTTTTGCTTTCCAAAAGATCTTTAAATAAATTTGCATTGGTTATAATTTCATTTGCCTTAGGTCTTGCCCGACCAACCAACATCTGCCATGCATAATAAATATCGACCATTTGCAAAGCCAAAATTTGATTGCGAATAAAATCTTGAAATGATTTGTTGGTTTGATAAAGTTTTAAAAAAATCTTTTTATCATTCTTTTTAGCAAAATCTTCAAATGCCTCAAGCAATCCAAGGAACATCAGGGCAAAGGTTCCGCTATGAGCTAGAGTTCTATCAAGAGTAATTGCTCGACTATTAAAAATATTAAAATCCTTAATGTCTTTATAGAAAAAACTTTTTTCAACTGGTGCTAAAATATTTTCTTGTTTAGAGCCTCGAAACAAAGGTCTTGAGCTTAAATTTGATACCGCCACCCCAATATGATTGGCATTATAAAATAACTCATTAAAAAATTTATTTCCAAAATATTTTTGCTGATAATTTTTGATGGTTATATCGCTAAATTTTTTTCTAAGACTATTATTTTGATTTTTAAAACTACTTTTTTGCTTACAAAATCCCGCAATTTCAAGAGCTGAAATCAAATTGCTCAATGCAAAATTTTCTAAATTATTTTTTGCAATATCTTGATTACAAAAAATAATTTGCTGTTGCTGACCTTGAATTGTTGTAAAAATTGCATCAAATTCCAAAAATTCTAATTTCATATTTTTGGCCTCATTTATTCCTGCTAAAGCCACCCTATAAGCTAATTCATCATGCCTTCCTCCACCGCGTTGCAAAGCATTACCGCCTCCGCTAAAAATATGTAATTTTAGGTCAAGATTATAAGAATTTTTGGCAATTTTTTTAAGCATTAAAAGCTGTCCAGAAGCCTTATCTTGATAATAGTCAACCGCTATTGAAGAAACTCTAACCGTATCACTTTTGGCAATCATGGCAATGATTTTTTTACAAAGCGACAAATGATTTCGATAAACCTTAATTTCCAATAATTTTTTTTGAACTCTAAAAATTGTCTGCAAATCCTCATAAGATTCAGACAAGGTCACAATATTTATTGCGCTGTTTTGGTTTTTTGTAACCTTAAATAACAACAAAACCATTAAATTATCACTAGCATTTTTGTGGTTTGAAATAATAAATTTTTCAAAGAAAACTTTATTTTTACTGACAATTAACAATCTTTTTATGATCTCATTATTATTGCTATTTTGCAAAATAAAATCGGTAATTTTTTTTAACAATTTATCATCTTCCAAAAACTTGATTAAAACCCTAATTTTAGTATCTTCATTACAATTATCAAAATCCTTAAAACCGAAATTATAAAGCAATTCGTTCACACAGTTTCTGATATCAGTGCTATCATGGCGAATATCAATTTTAACTTTTAACTTTTTTAACCTTGAAATGCCAATTTCTAAAATATCGGCATTGTTTTTTATATTACCATCCGCATCGCCACCATGGCTCCAGCTCGCAATATTGCAAAAATTTTTTTCAATTTGAATTTTTGCAACATAAGGAGATTTTTTGATAATATTTTTAAAATCATCTAAAAGCCGATTTTCTGCGATTTTGATATTTTTAATAGCCAACTCAGTTTCCATCATTTCTTCTTGGCAAGTTTTTTTGGTTCGAGAAATATCACATAATATAATTTTCTTTAAAATATCATTTAGTTTCTTGAAATTAAGACTAATTTTATCAGCAATTATTCTATCAAATTCATTGCCAATTTCAGTATAACTTAAACTTAGCGGATTAGTAGGGTGTTGACTTAAACTTATATTTACCTTAAAATTATTATTAAGAAAATTTTGTAAGGTTTTGGCAGGAATTTTATGGCGGTGGCATTTTTTTAAAAGCTCGGCAAAATTAAATCTAAAATTTTTTGAATTTTTTTTATAAGCATTAACAATATCGTTGGTGGCGGATTTTCTTCCCCTTCTTAAGACATCTTGGAGCTTGGTATCTAACTCGATTATTTTTAAAAATAAAGCTTTATTTTTTTGAATTTTTGTATAAAAATTTTCTAAATTTTGATTCTTATCTTTTGAATCAGAGATTTTTTTTATTTTTTGTAATTCTAGAAAATTTGATTTAACTATATTATCTATTTCTTGAACTTCAAGTAAAGCTGTGTAAAATTCAAGTTTAAGTGCTTCTTGAATTTGTGTAGAATAAAAGAATTTTCTATGGTCTAAATCCGTAAAATGCAACTTATTAAATTCAAAAACCATAAAATTTATAAAATATTTTTTCAACAACTTAAAAGATAAATTGAAATGAGCAAAATGCAATTAAAAACAATTAATACCCGAATTCAAATTGCAAAATATTGTAAATATTTTGCGCAAAAAATTATCAAACTATCCATAAAAGAAGTTTGATGGGCTAAATTAAATATTATAAAAAAAATAACATTATTCATATTTATTTTTTTTCTTAGCTCTGTATTAATACCAGTTATTTGATTAGTTGTTAATGAATTTGAGTGTTTTCTTCTATAAAATAGAGTGTCATTTAATTCGCAAATCTTATATGTATCTTTAAATCTATTAATTAAATCAAGGTCTCCACTACAAGGTAGTTCTTTATAACCACCTAATTCTTTAATTATTGTTTGTTTATAAAAAATCGCCCCGTATGCAAAATAATTTCCACCAACGAATAATTGCGCAAATCATATTTCTGTTCAAGCCTCGCAAAATTTTTCCTTGAAAAATCGTCCAATTTTTTTTCATTAAAAACATAGCCGGCAAGAGGCTTGAATTCC
>JBMSPZ010000028.1:0-13044 GCA_049423025.1 Rickettsiales bacterium | reverse complement strand
ATTGAAGATGGCAATAGCGATATTCATGAATTAGATTTGGGCAGAAATTTTGCACGAAAATTGACCAAGACTCCAGCAATAGATACTACCGCTTCATACTCGCCAGACGGCAATTCTATGGCTTTTATTTCTGATCGCGACGGTGCCCAAGATATTTTTATTATGAATCTTGATAATTTGGATTTGAGAAAAATTACCAATTCAAATGGCACCTATTCCAAACCAATTTTTTCACCAGATGGCAGATCTTTGGCATTTTCCAAGCAAAAAAATAATAAATTTTTTATAGGTATTTTAGATTTAGAAAGTAAGAAAGAAAAATTATTAACAAGCGCTTATTTGGCGGAGGGTGCGCGTTGGTCGCCAAGTGGTAGATATTTAATTTACTCTAAAAAGAAAGGGGTTTTTGGCAAGGATTCGATTCCAAAAATTTATATTATTGATATTGTAACTGGTCATGAATATAAAATTCCAACCCCCGAAACAGAAGGAGCCACCGACCCAGACTGGAAATAATTATGATTTACAAATATTTTTTAAAAAGATTTTTTTTAATTTTTCCAACATTATTTTTTATAATTTTTTTAAATTTTATAGTTATACAGATTGCTCCAGGTGGACCTGTCGAAAAATTTCTATCGCAAATTAATCATCAAAAAATTACCTCTGAAGTATCGGATAATGCTATGAGTAACATAAAATTTCAAGATCAAAGTGCAACTATGACATCTTCGAAATATCTAGGTTCAAATGGGGTTGACCCTGATTTAATTAAAGTTATTGAAAAAAATTACGGCTTTGATTTACCGCTTTATGAAAGATTTTTGGTGATGATGAAGAAGTTCATTTTATTTGATTTTGGCGAAAGTTTTTATCAAGATAAAAAAATTACCGATTTAATTCTAGAAAAAATGCCTGTATCAATTTCTCTTGGACTTTGGAGCGTTGTAATTACTTATTTGGTGTCGATTCCTTTAGGTATAAAAAAGGCTTTAAATAATGGCAGTAAATTTGATTTAATTTCGAGTTCAGTGGTGGTTTTTTTACACTCAATTCCAGCATTTTTATTGGCAATTTTATTAATTATTTTATTTTGCGGTGGTAATTTTTTAAATATTTTTCCACTGCGAGGAATTGTATCGGCAAATTTTGCAGAATTAAATATTTGGCAAAAAATACTTGATTATTTTTGGCATTTATTCTTACCAATTTTATCGATGGTGATTGGTGGCTTTGCCTCGCTAACTTTTTTTTGCAAAAACTCTTTTTTAGAAGAAATTAACAAAAATTATGTTTTATGTGCTAAGGCAAAGGGCTTGAGTTTGAATAGAATTTTGTATTTTCATATATTTCGAAATGCATTAATGATAGTTATCGCCAGCTTACCAAATATGTTGGTGGGTATATTTTTTACTAGCTCACTTTTAATTGAGGTAATTTTTTCACTTGATGGGCTTGGACTTTTGAGCTACGAGGCTATTATCTCTAGAGATTATCCGCTGATTTTTTCATCATTATATTTCTTCACTATTTTGGGTTTGATTATGAATATTGTGAATGATTTAATATATCGCATAATCGACCCAAGAATTCATTTTGAGCAATCAGCAAGATAAAAGTTGCTCTTGTAAAATTTGATTAAAAAGCGAGGAGTTGCTGATATGGGGGGCATGACCGCAATTATCAAAATATTTTACTGAAAAACTTTTGATTCTTTGTTCGAAATATTTTACTTGCAATTGATGGACAATCATATCGCCCTTTCCCATTAAATAGACTGTTGGAGGGATTTTAGAAAAATCCAAATCAAAACAAGAAAATTCTTTTAACTCCTTTAGCCATATGATTAATTGTTGAGAATTATTATTATCTATTAACAAATTATCAAGGATTTCACTTTTGTTTTTATCGTTCATAATTGATAAAATGGCAAATTTTTTCATGGTTTCGTCGACGGAATTTTCTAAGTTCTTTAAAAATTCTTCATAGAGTTTTTCAGTCATTCCCGCCTCAATTTTTTGGTTTTTTACTAATTGAAAAGGTGGCGCAATTAATATTAGTTTTTTTGGTTTTAAAATATTATCAGCGCATAGCCTAAGGGCAATTTGACCCCCCAAGCTCCAGCCAATTATTAATTCTGGATTTGAATTGAAATTGATTTTGGCGATGAAATCTTTATAGCCACGATAAATTGAGTAATCTATCGATGTGATTTGGTAATTTGAGGATTTTGGTAAGGAAATAAATGACTCAATTGAGTCAAATTTTTGCCCCCAACCAGAGAGGCAAAAAATTGAAGACATATTAATAAATTAAGTTATTAATAAACGAAATCTTTGAATTTTTTGATTCTTTCGTTATTAACATTATAGAATGTTTGGCTGGAATTTTCTTGCCATGCTGGATGGTTGTTTGGGTCAACATCAAGGGTTAAAACATCACCCTCTTTGCCATAGGTGGTTTTTACTTTATATTTAGTTCCGTTGGTTGCCACGACAGTAATTTCGTGTAATTTTGGATTAATGCCCTCAAGTGGAGCTTTTTGCGATTTTGCGACTGACATAATTATTTTATTTAGGTTATTTATGCTTTAATTTTAATCGTTAATTTTAGTGTTGTCAATGCTATATTTTATATTCGATTTTTAGTATTTCGTAATTAACAACTCCACCTGGTGTGGTAATTTCTATTTCATCGCCAACTTCTTTACCAATTAATGCTCTGGCAACTGGCGAAGAATAAGAAATTAAGCCATCATCAATATTCGCTTCAAATTCGCTAACTATTTGATATTTGGTAATTTTTTGATTATCAATATTTTCAATAGTTACAGTGGCACCAAATTTGATTTTATCATCACTAATTTTTTCAATATCAATAACTTTCGAGCGCAAAAACTTATCTTCGAAATCGGCGATTTGGGCTTCTATGAAACCTTGCCTTTCTTTAGCCGAATGATATTCGGCATTTTCCCTTAAATCTCCTAACTCTCGAGCAGTAGCGATTTGCTTGATGATATTAGGGCGATCTTCATTTTTTAATTTTTCTAGGGTTTTTTTTAGTCGATCGTAACCATTTTTGGTAATTAAGAATTTTTCCATAATCTACCTATTTAAAATTTAATATTTATATTCCAATGTTTTAAAAGGGCCATTGACACTAACATTAATATAATCGGCTTGTTTATTATTAAGTTTAGTTAGTCTGACACCGAGTTTGTCAAGATGTAATCTGGCAACTTTTTCGTCTAAATCTTTGGGTAAAATATAAACTTTATTTTCATATTTATGAAAATTTTGCCATAATTCAATCTGTGCCATAACCTGATTGGTGAAGCTTGCTGACATTACAAAAGCTGAGTGTCCAGTAGCGCATCCCAAATTAAGCAGTCTTCCTTCGGCAAGTAAAATAATTCTTTTGCCATCTGGAAAAGTTATTTGGTCAACCTGTGGTTTAATGTTGGACCATTTTAAATTGCGAAGACCCTCAACCTGAATTTCATTGTCGAAATGTCCAATATTGCCAACAATGGCACAATCTTTCATAGCTCGAAGATGCTCAAGGGTAATTACATCGACATTGCCAGTGGCTGTGACAAAGATGTCGGCCTGCGAAACAACATCTTCAATAGATAAAACTTGATATCCGCACATTGAGGCTTGAAGTGCACAAATTGGGTCAATTTCAGTAACGACAACTCTGGCCCCTTGCGATTTGAAAGCTTCGGCGCAACCTTTGCCAACATTGCCAAAGCCACAAACTACCACTAATTTGCCAGCAATCATCACATCAGTTGCTCTTTTAATGCCATCAATTACGCTTTCTTTGCAACCATATAAATTGTCAAATTTAGATTTTGTAACGGAGTCATTTACATTTATTGCTGGAATTTTTAATTTTCCTTCTTTTTGCATTTGATAAAGTCTGGCGACTCCTGTTGTGGTCTCTTCAGAAACGCCTTTAATATTTTTTAAAATTTCAGGATATTCTTCGTGAAGCATTTTTGTTAAGTCACCACCGTCATCTAAAATCATATTTGGAACCCAATTTTTATCACCAATAATGGTTTGTCTGATGCACCAATCATATTCCTCTTCACTTTCGCCCTTCCATGCAAAAACTGGAATACCAGCTTTGGCAATAGCTGATGCTGCTTGGTCAACGGTCGAGAAAATATTGCAAGAGCTCCAACGAACCTCGGCACCAAGTTCAATTAAGGTTTCGATTAAAACTGCAGTTTCAATGGTCATGTGTAAACAGCCAACTATTTTGGCGCCCTTTAATGGTTTTGATGCGCCAAATTCGCGACGAAGAGACATTAATCCCGGCATTTCATTTTCAGCTAGAGTGATTTCTTTTCTACCCCAAGAAGCAAGTTCAATATCTTTAACTTTGTAATCTGTAAAACTCATAAAATTTAGTAATTAATAGGTTGAATAATAAGCATCCACATTAACGGAAAAACAAAAACATATCCGATTGAAATGATATTTCTTTTATTAAATAATTTAAAAATGGATAATATGGTAAGTATAAATAATACTTCAAAAAAATAAAAGATAAAAGTTTGATATTCTAAGGCAACTGATGCAATTAAAATTAATTTAATATAATCAAAAATTTGCTCTTCGCTTAAGAAAATATATTTTAGTCTTTTGTAGACCAGTTTGTAAATGATAACAGAGGCCAGTATTCCAAGCACAAGAGAATAAACGATATTTAACAATATTTGATCATATAAGATTCGATTGATTGTGCAAAAAAATAGTAAAAAAATCAACGCTTGATCAGTGAATTTTTTATGAGTAAAATCGCACGCCATTATAACGACCATTGACGATGCAATCAGACAATTTATCACAAATATTTCAGTAAAGCCATAATTCAAATAGCAAAATAAAAAAAGGATAGTAGTGGATAGTTCAACAAATAAGTGAATTCTTGGAATTTTGGTTTTGCAAGAACGACATTTTCCGCATGTAATAATCCAATTTATGATTGGAATAAGATCTCTGGTTAATATAGTGACTCCGCAATTTGGACATCTGGATTTTTTGCCAAAATATCGACCAAAACAAGATTCTCCCCTTGGTAATCTATAAGCAAATAATGTGCCATATGAACCAAAAACGGCTCCAAAAACTAGTACCATTAAAATTTCGAAGAGATTTTCCATAGATTATTTTTTTGAATTTAAAATTAAGGTGTGTATATTTTTAAACTTAATTTTTTAATAATTAAGTAAATAATTTATTTATTTTGCTTGTTGTTCAAGATATAAAATTACATCTGCTCGATCTTGGGGTTTTTTTAAGCCACCAAAAGCCATTTTAGTTCCAGAAATATAATTTTTAGGTTTGGTAATAAATTCATTTATGGCATCTCTATCCCAAATTCCACCTTTTGCTTTAAGGGCATCAGAGTAATTGAATCCTGGATAAACTCCTTTAGCTCTGCCATCAACGCCGTAAAGGGCTGGACCAACTTTTGACCCCTCGTTTTTTCCAACATTATGACATGAAGCGCATTTTTTGAAAATTTTTTGACCACGATTGGCATCAGCTAAGCTCATAAGTTGAGCTAAATCGACGGGCTTTTCTTCAACCTTGGCCACTGGTTTGCCATCGGCGCTAAGCTCAATTTCATAGCCTCTTTTAATGATTTTTTTTGGTTGATATAAAACATCGGAAACTATTGAGGCAAAAATCACAACTACTACCGCAAAGGATAAATAAGTTAGACTGTCCAGAGCATTTTTTTTGTTTTTATTAAGAAAATTTTTAAGATGATTTTTCATAAATTTTTAGGCAAATAAAGTAGAAACAGATTTTTCGTCAGAAATATTTTTTATCGCTTCGCCAAGCAGGGAAGAAATATCAATAATTCTAATATTTTTAGTAGATAAAACCTCCTCAGTTGGTTGAATTGAGTTAGTGATTACTAAGTTTTTGAATTTAGAATTAGAAATTCTTTGATAGGCTTTGTTAGACAAGACACCATGAGTCACATAAGCGCTTACTGAGTTGGCGCCTTTTTGAATTAGGGCTTCGCCAGCATTACACAAAGTTCCGCCCGAATCAACCATATCATCAACTATAATGCAATTTCGTCCTTCAACATCGCCGATAATATTCATGACTTCGCTAACGCCGGCAACAGGTCTTCTCTTGTCAACTATGGCAAGCTCTGCATTAATTTTGCTGGCAATACCACGAGCGCGAACCAGACCCCCAACATCTGGAGAAACAATCACTAAGTTATTGGTAGGAAAATTCTCGGTAATATCGCGAATAAAAACTGGTGAGGCATAAAGATTATCAAGAGGAATATCAAAAAACCCTTGAATTTGTCCGGCATGTAAATCTAATGTTAAAACCCTATCAGCGCCTGCTGAAGTAATTAAATTAGCAACTAACTTAGCAGAAATTGGTGTTCTTGGTGCGACTTTGCGATCTTGTCTGGCATAGCCAAAATAAGGTATAACTGCAGTAATTCTTTTTGCCGAAGCTCTGCGTAAGGCGTCAATCGCAATCAGTAATTCCATTAGATGATCATTAGCAGGATAAGATGTTGATTGAATAACAAAAATATCTTCGCCACGAACATTTTCTTGAACCTCTACAAATATTTCGTTATCAGCAAATCTCTTAACATCAGCTTTAAGTAGCGTAATTCCTATGTGGTCAGCGATTTTATTGGCTAAAATTTTATTACTATTGCAGGTTAATAATTTCATATTTAAAATGTTAATTATGATATAAATTTTTTATAAAAAATTATATAATTCACACAAAAATTAATCAAGAATTTAATTTATGCAAGATATAGCACTTTACGACATCATTAAAATTTTACACATTATTTCAGTAATTTCATGGATGGCAGGATTGCTATATTTGCCCCGAATATTTGTTTATCATTGTTCGGTCTCGGCTAATTCACCGACCGACTTAATTTTTCAGGAAATGGAAAGAAAATTATTGCGCTACATTATGAATCCAGCCATGATTGCCACTTTTGCTTTTGGATTCTATTTGGCATTCCAAATTGGCTTTGATGATATGTATTGGTTGCATATTAAAATCACCCTAGTCTTTATTTTAGCTGGTTTTCATGGTTTTTTATCGAAATGTCGTAAAAATTTTATGAAGGGAAAAAATCATTATTCAGCAAAATTTTTTAGAATTATCAATGAAATTCCAACCGTAATCATGATTATCGTAGTTAGTCTGGTGATTTTGAAACCAGATTTTTTTTTATAAATTCAAGCGATAAGTTTATGTTTAATCAAGAATTCTTGCAAAAGGAAAAACTGTTTTTAAGTAAAAATAATTTGGTAAAAATTACCACTGAAACCGGGGTGATAATTCAAGAAATTCCTTACGCTTCAAAGCATAATTTTACTAATACCAAACTTTATAGTCATAGCTTTTTATATTTGCATATTGATGCTTATAAAAATCTACTCAATGCCATAAAACTTGCCGACGAAAAAGGTTACATAATTAAAATTTTCGACTGCTTTCGACCATTTGAAATTCAGACTTTTATGGCAAATAATTTTCCAAGATTTGTCG
This sequence comes from Rickettsiales bacterium, assembly GCA_049423025.1. Lineage (GTDB taxonomy): Bacteria > Pseudomonadota > Alphaproteobacteria > Rickettsiales > UBA1997 > CAILUF01. The sequence goes on along the minus strand of JBMSPZ010000028.1, from coordinate 5,467 downwards.
AGGGAGGTTATGTTTCGCATCCAAGCGAAGGCGTGGCAACTCATGTTAGGGGTATTGCAGTGGATTTAACTCTTCTTAATAAAAATGATTTAACGCCTTTAGATATGGGCTCTGACTTCGATGAAATGAGTGAAAAATCGCATCATAATTCGTTAAATATTTCTGCAGATGCCAAAAGAAACCGCAATATTTTGGCGGATATTATGATTAAATCGGGCTTTGAAATATATCCAAATGAGTGGTGGCATTATAATTTAAAAATATTTAAATATTTAAATGGCGAGATAGTTGGTGCAACTAAAAGGGCAGATAAAAAATATCCAAAAATAATGGATAAATTTTCAGAATTATTAGCAATATAAAATTAGAAATCATGAGTAATTTAGTTGAAGTAAATATAAATAATTGCGATGCAATTTTTGATTTAAGATATGCAACCAAAAATAATGTTTGTCAAAAAAAATTATATGACAAACCCCTATGTCTTCTGCACCCAGAGGCATTCGAAAAATTACAAATTGCAATAAAATATGCCAATAATTTGGGCTATAAAATAAAAATTTTTGATGGTTATCGACCACTTGAAATTCAAAAATTCATGTATGATTTTTTTAAAAATAATTTGCAATATCAATCATTTTTCTCTGACCCGCTAACCGGCTCCATTCCTCATTGCAGAGGGGTTGCAATCGATTTAACCTTATGTGATTTTAATGATAATGAAATTGATATGGGAAGTGATTTTGATGAATTATCAGATTTAGCTCATCATAATTCCAAGAAAATTTCTCAAAAACAAAATTTAAATCGAAATATTTTACTTGGAATAATGACTTTTGCAGGCTTTGATTTTTACAAAAATGAATGGTGGCACTATCAATTATTTAATGCTAGAGCCTTTAAAATAGAGGATGTAAGCATATAATTATTTTTTTAAATTTTGGTTTGTCCAAAAAAGAGACATCGCCTAAAGAAATTAAAAAATTGTTTGACAATTTAAAAATATTCAAGAATATATCATAACTAAATATAAACAAATTTAGATTTTTGTTTCATTAAAATTTAACTCAAGTATTTAAACTATGAAAAAAACTTTTTCTTCAAAAAAATCAGCCTTCTCACTAATTGAATTATCAATTGTGTTAATTATCATTGGTCTTTTAATTGCAGGTATTACTGGTGGTGCAAGTTTAATTAAAAGCTCCGAACTTCGTTCAGTTATGGGTGAAGCTAGAGGATATGCAGTTTCTGTAAACTCTTTTTATACTCAATATGACAGATACCCTGGAGATAGCGATACCGCCGTTGGATCAAATAGCCAGTGTGCCGGAGATAGAGATAATATTATCGAATACTTAAATTCTACATCTACAAATAGCTGTTCAGAAGGTTTAGATGCTTGGAACGATCTTAAAGATATCGGTGCTATTGATTTAGCCTTAACTCTAACTACTACAGAAACTGGAGATGGTGCCTCTGCTAAAGCTACAATTGGTGTAATGGTTCCAGTAACAAACATCCCAGGTTCAAAAACAAAAGGAAATGGTTGGGCATTTGATAATATTTTAACTGTTGATTCAGTGACTCAGAATTATGTTGTATTGACTGGAGTAACTGTTGGTAGTAAAACAGTTTTAATAAATTCAGCTACTGCAGCTGACAGAGCTGGGGCTCCAGCTTTATCAGCTCCAGATGCGCTTTCAATTGATTCGAAAATTGATGACGGCACAGCTAACGCTGGTAACATTAGAGGCTATGATGCTGCTAGTACATCTTGTAGGGATACGGTTGCATCTAAATATAAAGTAAGTAACGGAACTACAAAAGTTTGTACCCTTGCTTTCAGAGTTGATGTAAGCTCATAATATTAAATAAACTTAATTAAATTAACCCCGATATCTTCAATGATATCGGGGTTTTTTTGTTATTAAATATATTAAATTAAAAATAATGCGACAAGATTTGTTGGTTAAGTCATTAATAAATTTTTTAATTCCAATAATTTTCCTATATGGATTATTTTTTATGGCAGATTTATTTATGAAAAATGGGTTTTTTGCTATTGTCTATTGCTTTGTTTTAATCTTATTTGGATTAATGATGAACAATATCACAAGAAGTTTTGACAATATAATTTCTATAAAATATCAACCTGATTTTATCAGCTTTTCATTTTCGCTTCTATCTTTTATCTATGTATTATTAATTCTGATTTTGGTAACGGATTTATTTAGTATCTAAAATGCGTATTGTTTTTATTGCCATAATTCTTCTTTCAATATCATCTTGTGATAGTATTACCTATAAATTGTGGCAATCAAAGAGTTATGTAGATAATTTTAGGCATTTTTTGATAAATGGTAAATTCGGTTATATTGTTTTTTTGACTCCAAAATTTCATTATGTTTTTAACGATAATTCCAATTTATTAAAAAATATTTTAACATGGCAAGATCGAAGGGTTCTTTACATCGATACAGAAAATTCAAAATTAATATTGGATGATAATAATAAATTAGAGGGCGAGATTTTAATTCGTAGTTTTTCCAATAATTTAATGCCAAATCGCGAACAATTTTTGTTTAATAACGGTTTTTTGCAAGATAAGGAAGGTTGGTATTTGAAAATTAGAATTTATGGGGAAAGATTTTTGGCAAGCAATAATTTTAGTGGATTATTACCGCAATTAGATTTAAATTATAAAATAAAAATTATCGCCAAAAATAACAATTTAGATAAAGTGAAATTTGCCTCCATTACTCCTTTAACACTTGGAGCGGACGGTATAATCCTTATTGGTAAAATTTTGTTATTTCCATTTCGCGACTAGATATAATTTTGATTGAATTATGATCTTTTTTGGTTAGATATTTAGTAATTCATATTATCAATTTTACCTTCCTAATGCATTAAAAAGATACTAAATTAATAATTAATTTACATGATAAAAAAAATTTCAATATTTACATTATTAATACTATTTTTTTCTAATTTTGCAAACGCCAACCCAGCCAGTTTTAATGAGGTAGCTAAGGAAATCTTAGAAAATTCAAATTCATCTCTAAGCGACAATTATCAGCTCAAGTCTAAAGAATATGAATTACAAATTAGCTCAAATTATTGGCTTCCGACTCTTTATTTGGATAGTAATTTATATCGCACCAATGATCCAGCCCAGAATTTTGTTGGTAATTTGTATCAACGAGCAGTTAAGACAAATGATTTGTCTATTCCAAATTTAAATTCATCGCAAACCAACAATTTTTTAAAGACCGCAATTGGATTAAATCTAAATCTATATCAAGGTAATGCCAGTGAGGAAAATTTTCAATATCAAAAAAATATGGCTCTAGCTAAAAATTATGAGGCTAAACAAAATAAAATAAATCAATATTTTGAGGTTGCCAAGGCTTATACTGCAATTGTTTTACTTAAGCAACATCAAAAAAAATTACAAAAAATTTATGCCAAAATTAATGAAATTTTAAAAACATATAACTTAAATAATCAAAAAAATCAAATTGGCTATTTTGGTTTTTTAGTATTGAAGACTTCGCATAATTTAATTGAAAACACTTTAAATGCTAATCAAAGCAAAGAAAAAATGCTTTATAAAATTTTGTTTGAACTAGGATATAATCAGCCTTTTTGGCAGGTGGTTGATGGTGATTTAAATTTTTATTTAAACAATTTCTTTAAAATTAGGGATAAAAAAAATGATATTTCGTTTGAAGCTTCATCAGCAAAATCAAAAGTAAACGCACAAATTAATTATAAAAAAATTCGCCAAGCAAAAAACTTGCCAACACTTGATTTTTATGCGGAAAATTATGCCTTTAAGGGTGTAAGGCAAGCTAATAATGGATATAATTTTGGTCTAAATTTGCATTGGAATTTTTATGATCCAATCAATTTTGATAATGAAAAAATTGAAAACGCCAATTCTACGGCCTCTAATTTCGATTATCTCAATAAAATTCAACAAGAAAAAATTTTTATTACTCAAAATCAAGCACAAATTGAAATTGTAGAAAATTCATTAGGTAATTTAGAAAAAAATGATGAAATGCTTTTTCAAAACATTAAAATTACTCAAGAACTTTATCGCACAGGTTCAGTTGCGGTATCGGTCTTATGCGATGTTATTATTAATTATTTAAGCAATTTTACTGAATATACCAATTCACAATTTAAATTAATTGAATTATATTCAAATATCGGCACAAAAATTCAATTTAACCCAGATGAATTCATTAAATAACAAGAAATTTGATTTGCCAAAAATCTTGGCAAATTATTTTATAAATAATGCAAAATTAGCTTCAATTTTATCAATTTTTGCAATATTTCTTGGTCTTTCCTCTCTATTTTTAATTGCCAAAGAAGAAGAGCCGCAAATTATCGTGCCAATGATTGACATCATTATTAATGCTGACGGCTTAAGTGCTAAGGAGATTGAACGCGAAATCACCGAAATTGTAGAAAAATCAATGTGGGGAATTTCGGGAGTCGAATATATTTATTCGCAAAGTCAAAAACATCAATCACTTGTAACTGTTCGTTTTAAGGTCAATCATTCCTTAGAACAGAGTTTACTTCAGGTTCATCATAAATTGATGACTATCGAAAAAATGCTTCCTACTAATATTAGCAAGCCACAAGTTCGCTCTCTTTCAATCGATGATGTAGCTTTTCTTCTTTTAAGTTTTTCATCGACTGAATTAAGTGGATTGGAGCTTCGACAAATCATTGCCAAACTCGGCAAAAATCTTGCTCAAACTAAGGATATTAACAATATCGAAATTTTAGGTGGTCAGCAAAAAATCATCAAAATAATCTTGCAACCTCAGGCAATTAAAAGACTAGGAATTGATTTAGACTCAATTGAAAATGCAATTTTTAAAAATCAAAAAATTCAATATGCTGGCAAAAATCTCGGCAATAAAATTATCTATGATATCGATGTTGGCGGTCGATTTAATAATATCGATGACATTAAAAATGTCGCCATTGGCTTTTATGCGGGCAAAGTTTTAAGACTTAACGATGTTGCCGAGATCATTGAATCGGTTGCAGATGATGATAAAATTTCATCAATTTATTTTTCTAAGAATAATATTGAAAATGCCATTTCACTTTCTTTTTCTAAGCGAAGCGGAGTCAATGCAGTCAATCTTTCGCAAGAAATTATTGAAAAAACTAATCAATATTTACAAAATTATCCAAAAATAAATTTAAGCATCATGCGCGATTATGGCAAAAGTGCCAAGGCTAAATCCGATGAGTTAATTTTTCACTTAATAATCGCAACTCTTTTAGTGGCTTTATTAATTGCAGTTTTTATGGGTTTAAGATGTGCTTTAGTGATTGGTATAGCAATTCCAATAACTCTTTCATTAACTCTGATTACATTTTACTTTTTAGATTTTACTCTTAATCGGGTGACACTTTTTGCATTAATTTTTGC
>JBMSPZ010000027.1:0-13193 GCA_049423025.1 Rickettsiales bacterium | reverse complement strand
CCAAAATAATCCATGGATAATTAGAATCATTCATTAAAAGAGCCATCGACAAATCTAAATCGCCCAAATAAAAACTATCTTCTTGCAATTTTTTATCCAACTTAAACATTCTTAACTTAAAAATTTTGTTTGTAGAATTTAATTATAAAATTAAAATATTTTCATATTTTATATAAAAATTTAATTAGTGTAAAGTGTTAAAATTTTTAGCAATAAACAATATTGTTTTAATTAATAAGGCTGAAATAAATTTTCAAAAAGGTCTTAGCATTTTATCGGGCGAAACTGGATCGGGAAAATCAATTTTACTCGACGCCATCGGTCTAATAATTGGCTTTCGCTCCAATCAAAGACTAATCGGGAATTTTGACAATAAATCATCGGTAATTGCCGAGTTTGACATTAGCGATAATGAAAATTGCAAAAAAATTCTTGCCGAGAATTCTATAAATTTTGATGAAGAAAATAGCTTAATTATTCGCCGAAACATCGCCGAAAATCTTAATAAAATTTTTGCCAATGACACCATAATTGGAGTTAATTTGTTGGCAAAAATTGGTGAAACTTTAGTTGAAATTCATGGTCAGCATGAGCAACACGGACTTTTAAATCAGGCAACTCACCAAAAAATTTTAGATGAATTTGCGGGCAACCAAAAATTATGCCTTGATTTAAAAAAAATCTATGAAGATCTTACCAATATTGATCAACAAATTACTCAATATCAAGAAAGAAAAGATAAAATTCAACGCGAACAAGATTTTTTAATCCACACCATAAACGAGATAAATCAAGCATCAATCATTGAAAATGAAGAAGAAATATTGGTTCAAAAAAAAGACCAAATTAATGCCAAAAATAAAATTAATAATTTTTTTGGTGAGGTAAAAAATAATTTAAACGAAGTTCAAATTAACATTATTAATTGCCAAAAAATAATCTCTAGAAATCATAATTTAATTGAAAATAACCTTAGCGAATATCAAGAATCGATTAATCAAATCAGCATTAATAATGAAGAATTTATCGAAAAATCCCAAGATGATCTAAAAAATATTGAGATTATTTTACGACAAATCAATACCAATGAAGACTCGCTTCCAGAAATCGAAGAAAGATTGTTTTTACTTCGAAATTTAGCAAAAAAACATCAATGTCAAATTTCGGAATTAAATGAATTTGCCATAAAATGCCAAAACCAGCTAGATTTAATAAATAATGAGGAACAATTGTCGCAAAATATTTTGCAAAACAGAATAAAATTACTTAAAGAATTTCATAAAATTGCTGAAGAATTATCAATAAAACGAAAAAAATCAGCGATTGATTTGGCAAAAAAAGTTGAAGATGAGTTAGATTTTCTAAAAATGCAAGGCACTAAATTTTTAGTAGAAATAATTAGTTTAAAAAATGAAAACCAACAACAGGAATATTTTCTAAATGGTTTTGAAAGAGTTAAATTTAAAGCATCGCTTAACAAAAACTCCTTTGATGAAATCACTAAAATTGCTTCTGGCGGTGAATTATCCAGATTTATGTTGGCACTTAAAGTTGCATTAATAAATGTAAAATCAGTTCCAACCATGATCTTTGATGAAATCGATACAGGAATTAGTGGAAGCACCTGCGATGCTGTCGGCAAAAGACTTAAATCACTGGCAACAAAATCACAAATTTTAGTAGTGACCCACCATCCACAAATCGCCAGTAAAGCTGATGTAAATTATCAAATAAGCAAAACCGAAAAAGATGGCAAAATCAACAGTTTCATCAAAATTTTAGATGCCGAAGAAAAAACCTTGGAAATCGCTAGAATGTTATCTGGGGAAGATGTGAGCAACGAAGCAATTAGCACTGCTAAAAAGTTGATAAATACTAATTAATAAAAGGATTTTCAGGAACGGTTACGCCATATTTTTCTGCTAAATATTTTTGCACTTTATAGCGTAAATTATCGGTCAAATTTGTGCCTATTACAATAATTTCGTAATATTCAACTCCATTTGTTTCAGAACCAATATTAAAAAATCCAATATAATCTTGTCGCTTATATGGCGTTGCTGAAGAATTTTTGTAAGCAATGCCATTAGAAAAAATATTAACATTATTTTCATTTCCAACTACGCTAATAATTTCAATTTCATTGCCACTGCCATCCTTTGCTTTAGAAGCTATGTCAGCAACAACAGTTGCGGGTGCCGAAGCTCCTGTAAAAGTAATTTTAGCTTTTTTAGCAACATCATATTGCAAATATAACTGGGAATTTCCAGTGCAAGTAGTGACATCTGAAGTTTGTGGACAAAATTTTAAAATCGATTTACTAGCTGATGGTTTAACTACAGCGAATATAGTAAAACCATTTTCATCAAAAATACCTGAATAATTTATTGATTTACTTGAGTCAATTGCACCCAAAGGTTTTAAGCTGGGCAGAGTTGAAAAGCCCCCATCCTTGTAATAAAAATTACCAGTAAATTTAAAACCTAAATCGGAAGAAATTTGTTGATTTAAATCATTCCAAAAAACTGGCTTATTAGCGGTGCTGTTATATTCGCCCTCACCTCTTTTATTGTCTGACCATGATTCTGATGTGGAGGTTTCTAGCCATAAAACTAAATTTGGAATTCTTATGATTTGCGAACCTTTAGTTACTGACCTTGCTGAATTTATCTTTGAATCTATTATTAAATCTATTGCCTTGGATATGCCTGCAATCAAAATACCCACAATTAATATAACTATGGATATTTCGACCAGGCTAAAAGCTTTCTTCAAGCTTAATTTCATATATTAAGTTGCTGAAAAGGTACCTGTTTCTCTCTTACCAGAATCAACTGGCACCGAATATTTGTCAAATAAATATTTTTCAACTTTTTGTCTCATTGAATCTTCCATGAATTCTCCAACAACTATAACCTCATATAATTGAGCACCACTTTCCAAAACAAAAACACCAGTATCCACTTTAATTACATTTGTTGCAGTACCAGGCTTTCCACGTTTTCCACCTAAGCTAAAAATATTGGGATTTGCAGTATTGGTAACCACGGAAATGATATCAATTCCATCTCCACCCATTTCATGAGTAGAAGCACCAGTCGCTGAAATACTACCATCTTCAACAGTCGGAGCTGCTAAAGTTCCGCCAGCCTTTGGATAAGTAAGTTTAGCAACTTTACTTGCATCAAATTGGACGATAATTTTTTTACCGGCAGTCGCACATGCTGTTGCACTGCAAAAACTAAATAATGGTTGACTCGCTTTTTGCTTGGCAACAACAAAGATGGTAAAACCCTTATTACCTAAATCAAATAAATTGTTGAAGCTAACAGCATCAGCTGGTGCTGAAATATCAGCAGCTGGAGCTAAATATGGCAAAGTTGAACCATTATTTTCTGTGTAAGCATAATTTCCACTAAATTTAAAACCAATATTTGGTGGGCTTTGTGGATTTAAATCCGTAAAAGTTGAACTGGAATATGTCTGAGTTCCACGCTTACTATCTGGCCAAGATTCAGCCTGACTGACATCCAACCATAATACTAAATTTGATAATCTTGGAACAATAGACCCTCTTGCAATTGACCTAGCACTTTTAAGTCTAGAGTCTGCGAGCATATCTGTAGCCTTAGAAATGCCAGCTATTAATAAACCGATGATTAAGATAACAATTGAAATCTCAATTAAGCTAAATGCTTTTTTAGGATAATTTTTCATTTTTGAAATAATTTAATTTATGATTAATATTTTTGTAAGATTTTTTTCAATTTTTTTAAAAACTCAAATCTAATCTATGTGATTTTTTGGTTTTTGATAAACTAGGTTTTTTTTGAAACATATTAAATTAACAATTAATTTTTTTTGAAAAATTATCAAATTAAATTAAACTCTTGACTAAAGACATTAAATGTGGAAAAATAAGCAAAATAAAATAACAATCTAAAATAACACAATTAATTTCAAGGAGTCCATTATGGCAGGAAAACCTAAAGCATCTAAATCTAAAAGAAATTCCATTTTATTCAAAATGGTTAGCAGTGCTGGCACTGGCTTTTATTACTTAGCAAGAAGAAACCCTAAGCAAAAAACCGAAAAAATGGTTTTCAGTAAATATGACCCAATTGTGCGCAAGCATGTTGAGTTTAAAGAGCAAAAATTATCTAGCTAATTTTTACTAACACCACTTCAAACTCCTCTTTTAAATTTTTTATCATAAATTTATGCTCACCTCTCTATCTTCGCAAATCATAAATGTTGTTGAAAAAGCTGCAATTGCCTGTTACGATTGGATCGGCATGGGCGACAATAAATCCGCTGATAATGAAGCTGTGGTTTCAATGCGACAAAATTTAAATAAGATGGATATTGATGGCACTATCGTTATTGGCGAAGGTGAACGTGATGAGGCTCCAATGCTTTACATTGGCGAAAAAGTTGGCAAAGGTAAATTAAAAGTTGATATCGCTCTTGACCCTCTTGAAGGAACTACCATTTGTGCTAATGCTGGAGAGTCTTCATTGGCGGTAATTGCATTTGCTGAAAATGGCGGGTTTCTTCATGCCCCAGATGTTTACATGGAAAAAATCGCTGTGGGAGCTGGTCTTCCTAAGGATATAATTGACCTCGATGATTCTGCAAAAACTAATATTCAAAATATCGCTAAAGCCAAAAAATGTGGCACAGATGAATTAACGGTAATGATACTTGACCGCCCTCGCCACGAAGAGCTTATCGCCAAGGTTCGCGAAGCTGGAGCTAGAGTTCGTCTAATTGGTGATGGAGATGTTGCTGGAGTAATTGCCTGCACTTCTGGCCATACTAAAATCGATGCCTATATGGGAACGGGTGGCGCTCCCGAAGGAGTATTAGCTGCGGCTGCACTTAGAGTTATTGGCGGACAAATGATGGGTAGATTAGTATTTCACAATAACACCAAACAAATTGAAAGGGCAAAAAAAATGGGCATCAAAGATATAAACAAGAAATATCTTGTTAAAGATATGGCTAGAGGCGATGTAATTTTTGCATGTGCAGGAGTGACTGATGGCTATATGCTAAAAGGTGTAAAAAAATGTAAAGCAGAAAATAAAATTTATGTCAACTCCCTTTTGCTCGACTCATTTGCTAAAAAGGTAACTCAAACAACCTCAGAAATTTATTTGTAATGCAATTTGAAGTTAAAGAAATTTTAAATCAAATAAATGACTCGCTTGATTTAATTGCGAGGTGTCTTTGACATTGACAAACTCAGATCTCAACTCGTCAAACTAAATGATTTTTGTGCCGATGAAAACTTATGGAGTGACAAAAATCACGCCCAAAAAATTCTTAAAGAAAAATCCGTAATTGAACAAAAAATACAAAATTACGATAATTTACTTGCCAAATTTAATGACAACAAAACCTATCTAATTCTTGCCGAAAACGAAAATGACAATGATTTATTTCAAGATATTTTTTTAGAAATTTCTCAACTGCAAAAGCAAATTAAAAATTTTGAAATTGAATGTTTATTTTCCGAAGAAAACGATATTAACAACTCCTTCCTCGACATTAATGCTGGAGCTGGTGGAACCGATTCTTGTGATTTCGCCTTAATGCTACTTCGAATGTATGAAAGATTTGCCAATCGTCATAATTTTAAAACCGACATCATTGATATTCTTGATGGCGAAGAGGCTGGTATTCGCTCTGCAACATTAAAAATTTCTGGACATAATGCCTTTGGCTGGCTTAAAAATGAAATTGGTATTCATCGCTTGGTGCGAATTTCGCCCTTTAACTCTAACGGCAAAAGACAGACTAGTTTTGCTTCGGTGTGGGCATATCCAGAAATTGATGACAATATCAACATCGAAATCCTTGAGAAGGATTTAAGAATCGACACTTTTCGTGCTTCTGGTGCTGGTGGTCAACATGTTAACAAAACTGACTCGGCGGTTAGAATTACTCACTTACCAACCAATATTTCTGTTCAATGCCAAAGCGACCGCTCGCAACTTCGAAATCGAGTTGAAGCCATGAAAATGTTAAAATCAAAATTATATGAAATCGAAATTAACAAAAAACAACAGGAATTAAATAATCTAGAAAATTCAAAAAGCGATAATAGTTTTGGTCATCAAATTCGCTCTTATGTTTTGCATCCATATCAAATGGTCAAAGATTTGAGATCGGATTACGAAACTGGCAATATTCAGCAAGTTTTTGATGGCAATATTGATGATTTTATTAAAGCAATGTTGGTAAAAAAATTATAATTTATGACAAAAAAAATTTCTAACCTTAAACACCGCAATAAAAAAGAAAAACGATTTGTAGCGTTGGCGGTTGGATCAATCAGTTTCTCGATTTTGTTCTTGATATTGTTAATTTCAGCAATTTTTTACAAAGGCTATAACGGTTTTTTTGTAACTAAAATTCAATTTAATATTCCTCCACAAATTCTTGAACAACAAAATCCAAATTATCGAGAAATTATTAAGGATGAATTAAAAAATATTGCCCTAAAACTCAATATTACCAATAGTTCAGAGCTTAATCAAATTTATCAACTCATTAGCAAAATCAGTAATTTAGAGCTTGAGGAACAGCACATTAATAATCCGAAAAATGAAAAATTTTGGCTCCTAGCAAGTTCAAAAATTGACAGCTATTTAAAATATAATGAAGAAAATAATTTAAGCGAAGCACAACTTAAATTTATTAACCATTTAAAAACTAATCAACTTTTAAAAACTACATTTAATATTAACTTTTTTTACCGCACAGATTCTCGCCAACCTGAAATTGCTGGGATTTTTTCAAGCTTAATGGGGTCGCTTTTTATGATGTTGGTTTTTTTGGTTTTCGCCTTTCCTATCGCCATTTTTTGTGCTTTTTATCTTGAAGAATTTGCCAAGAAAAATAAATTCACCGACTTCATAGAAATTAGCATTAATAATCTGGCGGGCATTCCCTCGATTATTTACGGACTTTTGGGTTTGACCTTATATTTACAAATTATGCACCTACCCCGCTCCTCAACTTTAGTTGGTGGTCTTACTCTATTTATGCTAGTTCTTCCAGTTATTATCATCGCTACTCGTAATACCATTCGAACTATTCCAAGCTCAATTCGTGATGGTGCCCTTGCCATCGGCGCTTCTAAAATGCAATTAATTTGGCACCACTTATTACCTTTGTCGATTCCAGGCATTATGACAGGAACAATTTTGGCAATCTCTAGAGCAATTGGCGAAACCGCTCCACTTTTGATGATTGGAATGGTTGCTTTCATTGCCGACGCCCCAAGCAATTTTCTCGACCCGGCATCAGCACTTTCGGTGCAAATTTATTTATGGTCTGATCTACCCGAACAAGGCTTTGTAGAAAAGACCTCGGCAGGAATTATTGTATTAATTGGATTGTTAATTTTATTAAATCTTGGAGCTATAATTTTACGCAAAAAATTTGAAAAAAAATGGTAAATTTTTCAGCCAAAACCACAACTAAACTTCCAAAAATTATTGGCATTCTCAACATTACTCCAGATTCTTTCAGCGATGGCGGAAAATTTTATCAAGAAGAAAGTGCAATCAATCATTTAGAAAAATTATTACAAGAAGGAGCGGATATTATAGACATAGGTGCAGAATCAACCCGTCCAAATAGTCAGATTTTAAGTGCTAAAGAAGAAATTGATCGACTAAAAAATATTTTACCAAAAATTAGCAGAAATGTCGAAGAATTTAACAAGGCTAATAAAAAAAATACAATGCTTAGTATCGACACTTATCATTACGAAACCTTAGTTTTTGCTCATCAAAATGGAGTCAACATTGCCAATGATGTGAGTGGTTTAATCGACAAAAATATCATTAAATATATTGCTAAAAATAATCTTATGGCGGTTTTAATGCATAATTTATCAATTCACGCCAATCCAAATATTATCATTAATCGCGAATTAAATGTTTTTGAGGAAATTTGCTCTTGGGCCAAAGAGAAATTACAAATTTTGGAACAAGAAAATATCAAAAAATCGCAAATAATTTTCGACCCCGGAATCGGCTTTTCTAAAAACGCCAAACAATCTTTGCGTATTATAAAAAATATTCAATCCTATCAAATTTTGGGTATGAAAATAATGATTGGACATTCCAAAAAAAGTTTTTTAGATGAATTAAAAATTCCAAAAAAACCTAATTTAAATCGCGACGAAAAAACTCTAATTCTTTCAAAATATTTGGCGAAAAAAAATGTTGATTATCTTCGGGTTCATGATGTTTATGGCAATATTCAAGCTATTTTAAATCAATAATAATATTTTCCCTGCTCAAAAAATCATGATTTTCAATAATACCAAGGTTAGAAAATTTATTAACGCATTTTGGAAGTTTATATTTTTTCGAGAAATTTACCACCATAATATATTTTTTTAAAAATTTTTTTTGACAAATTTTAGAAATTTTTAAACGGTTTTTTATTATCAAATAAAATTTATCATCAATTTTTAATTCTTCATATTTTTTAAAATTTTTTTTACATATACTCAAATTATTATTGCAATTTTTAATCAAGTTAAAGCTATTTTGATTAAAAGAATGAAGCCACCTCTTAACCTGCTTAGTGCCTTTATTTTCTCTAGAGAAATATAATTTATTATTTAAAAAAACTGCATAAAATTTTTGCGATTTTTCAAAAATTATTTGATTTTTTGTTGGAGAAAAAGCGCTCAAAATCAAAACTAAAAAACCCATAACAAAAAAAATTTTTATGTAATTATTTCTGCTAATACAAAAAAAAGCCAAAAGCAGTAAACAGCCTGCCAAAACATGATTTTCAAGATATGGAGTTGGCAAATAGCTAAATTGGAAATTTGCAAAATAATCCGCAATTTTTATGAAAAAATTCAAAGCAAATTTTAATAAAAATAATGGCAAAATTTGTGCGTTACAAACCATCAATAAAAGCGCCAAAAAACTCAAAGGCATTACTATAAAACTAACGAAAGGAATGGCAATCAAATTGGCAAGAAAGCTACTCAAACTAACAGTTTGAAAGTTATTCATAATAATTGGTAATGTTGCAATCTGGATTGCCAGCGTAAGAAAAAAAATCTCTATAAAATATAATCTTATTTTACTTAAAAAACCTGTGATAAATTTTTCTTCCAACCCTAAATTTGCATCAGGAAATATTTTTAGACGCCAATTTTGATAATAGCAAACTATAATTAAAACCGCTGAAAACGATAATAAAAAACTCACTTGAAAAATCGCCAAAGGATTGATTAAAATTAATATAATTAATGCAAAAAAAAGCCCTCTTATTGCATTAAATTTACTATCAAAAATCAAGGCAAACATTGCCAGCCAAACCATAATTAAAGCCCTTTGCGCAGGAATTGGTGCATTAGCAATTTTTAAGTAAATAAAGCTGGCACAAATGGCAAAAATTGCCGAGATTTTTTTTATATCAAATCGCAAGGCAATAAATTCAATATTTGCCAATAAAAATCTGATGCTTACAAAAAAAATCGCACTTGCTAACGACAAATGAAAGCCTGAAATCGAAAGCAAATGCGAAAGCCCCGACTTACGAATATTTTGCAATAAATCATTAGCAATAAATTTTTGATCACCAATCAATAATGCAATAGCAATTGAAGCAGTGTTAAGAGGTAAATACTCCCTGATTTTTTGCGAAATAATTAGCCTTTTTTGTAAAATATACTCGTCAAAATTATTAATTTTTTGACGCTCAATAATTTGTGGAAATTTAATAAAATAGCCAAATGCGCCTATATTTTTAGCCATTGCATCAAATTTTGGATTGAAATTTTTTTTAAATTCTTGTTTCGAAATCGGTGAAATTAAAGCATAAAAGTTAATTAAATCATTTATTTGATATTGACCTGAATATTTACTCAAAATTAGACTCATTTTTGTTGGCGGATTTTCTAATACCAAATCTTGATTTTTAACAATCCAAGGCGGTTGGTTATAAAATTTTTTATAATCAATAAATTGCCTATCAATTTCCAAATAATTATTTACATTTAGGTAATTTTTATAAATTCTTTTGGCAATTTTCTTAAGTTTTTTTGATGAATTTTTAGATTTTTTTAAAATTTTCTTTGTAGATTTTTTTGAGTTTTTGGTCTTTTTCTTTTTTGGTTTTTTGGATTTTTGAAATTTTTTAACAGTCTTTTTATTTGGCAAAAATTCCATTTTTTTCAACTCAAGATTCTTTAGTAAAATATTAGCTCCCACCTGCCGAGTTTGGCTATTATAAAACGGCTTAATATCTATAATTTTTGCAGTCGAATTTATATAAAATTTATGTTCATAATATTTGTCTTTACTAAAATAATGAAAATAAATTTTGCCATAAAATATTCCTAAAATAAAAATTATTAACGCCTTTAACAAAATATTTTCACCCAACCAAAAACTCAATAAACAAAATATTGAAACATAAATAAAAATTAAAATAATTACAGGAAAAAATTTATCACAATTCGCCTGAAAATACAGATAATAAGAGGTTCCAGCAATAAAAATTACAATCGAATAAAAGAAATAATTGGTAATTTCTTGCTGAAGAATTTCGGCACAAGAAAAATTATTTTTGAGAATTAAAAAAGACCTTGCAAAAAAGTCGAGGAAATTAGAATAAGATTTTTGGGTTTGCATCAATGGTGATTATAAAAAATTTTGGTAGCAAAAAAATTATAGAATTTAATTTTTAATAATTCCAATAATTTTCTTTAAAATTTTTTTTAATAAATGCTTGATGGGCTTCTAATTCTTGAACAGAAGGGCTATAATCTCGGGCTTCAATAATGGGTTTATCTTTTTTAATGACCCTCTTTTGCAAAAAAATTTCCGAAGATTTTGCCTGCTCTTTTTTGGAAATGTTATCATTGTCAAAACCAAAGCCACCTTGTGCTCCACCCATTAACTCAATATACACATCGCAAAGCAACTCAGTATCAATTAAAGCACCGTGCTTTTGTCTTTTTGATAAATCCAAGTCAAACCTCTTACATAAAGCGTCCAGCGAGTTTGGCGACCCTGGAAATTTTTTTCTTGCCAACACCAAACTATCAACCACCTTACTCATATTTAACGGTTTCTTTTGTACCAAATTCAATTCATAATTTAAAAATTTAGTATCAAAAGGAGCGTTATGAATAACGATTATGTCGTCGCCGATAAAATTCAAAAACTTATCGACAATTAGGTCAAAGATTGGCTTGTCTTTCAAAAATTCTCCAGAAATTCCATGAATTCGAAAAGCCTCTTCTGGCATGTCTCGACGCGGATTAACAAAGCTATGAAAAAACTTTCCGGTCTTAACTTTGTCAAGCAATTCAAAACAGGCAATTTCTACAATTTTATGCCCTTCCCTTGGGTCTAATCCTGTGGTTTCTATGTCTAAACAGATTTCTCTAAGCATGTTATTTTTGGCTTTTTGGTTGACAAAATGAACGGGAAGTTTCCGAATTTATGAATTTTATAACTTCATTAACCAAATTAAATTCTGTATAATTTTCGGCAATTTTTTTGGCTCTAGCGCTGAAATTTTCCTCAATATTTTCCAGAAAAACTGCCTTGAAATAATTTCTTAAAGCGTGAATTTCATCACGAGAAAAATTATTTCTCTTTAAGCCAACCAAATTTAAACCCGCTAAAAATGCTCTTTCTCCCATAACTAAGCCATAAGGAATTACATCGCTTTCAACCCCAGACATTCCGCCAATCATGGCTCCCTTCCCAATTCTAACGAATTGATGAACTGCAGATAATCCACCAATTACCACATTATTTTCAATTTGTACATGACCCGCAAGAGTGGCGTTATTAGCTAATATCACATGATCTCCAACCAAGCAATCATGAGCAATATGAACTCCAACCATCAGCAAATTATTGCTTCCGATTTTTGTAATCATTCCGCCGTCTTTAGTGCCACGATGAATGGTGACATGTTCTCGAATTTTATTATTATCACCAATAACTAATTTCGAATCTTCACCGTGGAACTTTAGGTCTTGAGGCTCTACCCCAATAGTTGCAAATGGATAAATTATATTATTCATTCCAATTTCGCAATCACCCTCAATAACCACATGGCTTTTGATTTTGGTTCCCGAATTTATTTTAACCTTATCTCCAATTACAACATAAGGACCGATTTCAACATTATCGGCAATCTTTGCATTGGCATGAATTATTGCTGTGTTATGAATCATAAATTAAACAATTTTCTTTTCTTTTTCTACAATCATCGCCGAAAATTCTGCTTCCGAAACTTTAACGCCATCAACAAAAGCATTTCCTGACAACTTCCATACTGACCCACGATTATGAATTACTTCAACTTTAAGTTCTAAAACATCACCTGGAATAACTGGCTTTCTAAATTTGGCCGCCTCAATCGACATGAAATATACCAGATTTTCTTCTGATTTAAAATCCTCTCCTAAAGTAACAATTAATGCTCCAGCTTGAGCCATAGCCTCAATAATCAAAACGCCCGGCATAATTGGATGATCAGGGAAATGTCCAAGAAAATGGGGCTCGTTAAAGGTTACATTTTTAATGGCTACGATTGATTTACCAACATTAAGCTCCACAACTTTATCAACTAATAAAATTGGATAGCGGTGAGGAAGTGATTTTAAAATTTTTTCAATATTTATTTTCATTGTAGTAAGTTATTGTTTTGAGAGTAATTTTTTAAATTAACAATTAATGATTTTTAAAGTTTAATTTTTATTTTAGGTCATCTTATAAATTAAATCCTTAAAATCAAATTCAATTTTTTGCTTGAAGAGAAATTTTAAAGAGATATAATTTTAAACTTAAATTCCATTGATTTCAAGTTTACAATTTACAAAAAAATGCATAAACTCGCAGAAACTAACAAATTAACTGGCGCTCAAATTATCGTTCAAGCATTGATAAATGAAGGTGTCGATACTATTTTCGGCTACCCAGGTGGAGCTATTTTGCCTTTTTATGATGCCCTATTTTTACAAAATCAAATTACTCATATTTTAACCCGCCATGAACAAGCCGCCTCACATGCTGCCGAAGGATATGCTCGCTCTACAGGCAAAGTTGGAGTTATCACTGTGACTTCAGGTCCCGGTGCTACCAACGCCATAACTGGTCTTACTGATGCCCAAATGGACTCAGTTC
>JBMSPZ010000026.1:0-13346 GCA_049423025.1 Rickettsiales bacterium | reverse complement strand
AATAATCTTTACTTAAAAGTGCTGGTCGTTGGTTGTTTTAAATTTTTTTAATAAATCCTGTAAATAAGCAATTACTCCGGCAAGATTTAAATCATCGGCAAGAAAATCTAAAACTGTTTCGCAAGGCTTAATTTTAATTGATGATTTAATAAAATCATCATTTGCATTGGCGATAATTTCATGAAATTTGTTAAAAATCTTTTGACAATCATTTAATATTTTTTCATTAAAATCGAAGGGTTTGCGATAATGTGAAGACAATAACATTAGTCGAATTACACATCCATTAATGTTTTTATCGAGTAAATCTTTAACCGTAATAAAATTTTTTAAAGATTTACTCATTTTTTCGCTATTAACGGTTAAAAAACCATTGTGAACCCAATAATTGGCATAATTTGAACCACGAAAAGCGCATTTACTTTGGGCAATTTCATTTTCATGATGAGGGAATTGCAAATCAGCTCCTCCGCCGTGAATATCAAAATTTTCACCCAAATATTTATGACTCATTGCTGAACATTCTATATGCCAACCTGGACGCCCCTTGCCCCAAGGGCTTTCAAAAATTGATGATGGATCGTCTCCGATATTAGCTGGCTTCCACAACACAAAATCTAACGGGGTTTTTTTATAGTCGGCAATTTCAATACGAGCACCAGAAATTAATTCGTCAATTTTACGATTTGATAATTCACCATAATTTTGATATGAACTTACATCAAAAAGCACATGATTGTCAGCGATATAAGCGTTTTTATTAATAAGTAATTTCTCAATAATAGAAATAATTTCGGCAATATTTTCAGTAACTTTTGGTTCAAATGTTGGTTTTAAAACTTTTAAAGCAGAAATATCATCGTTAAAATATTCAATTATTTGCGAAGTTAAATTTTGAATTGTGAGGTTTTTTTCTTTGGCCGAAGCATTGATTTTGTCGTCAACATCGGTGATGTTGCGAACAAAAATTACTTCTTTAAAAACCTCTTTAAAAAATCGATAAAACAAATCGTAAACCACAATGGAGCGAGCATTTCCCAGGTGCGGACGGTCATAGACTGTTGGTCCACAAACATACATTTTTAAAATATCTTCATCAATAGTTTTTAATTCTTGTAAAGAATTTTTTAGCGTATCAAAAATTTTAATATTGATTTTGGGTTTGAAATTTGTCATTAATTTGGATAAAGTTCTTTAATAATTTTATTGCGTAAATAATTGATATTTTTAACTCCCATATATTTGGTGACAATTTCGCCATCGCGATTTAAAAGCAAAGTAAAAGGGATATGTCCGCTATATTTAATCTTTTTTTGTTTTAAAAAATCCATAAAACCCTCTTTTGAAGTTAAATAATTAATCTCAAAATAAGTTGAGCCAAGCTCTTTAAAATGTTCAAGAATTTTTTCGTCTGATAAATCGCGGTCAATAGCTATTGCCAAAACTTTTAGTTCGGTATTTTGAAATTCTCTGGCAATTTCATTGATATTGATAAAATTTTTTACACAAATTTTGCACCAAGTTGTATAAATATAAAGTAAAATTGGTTTATCATCATATTGTTCAAATTTAGAGGCAAAACCATTAATGTTAAGGGGGTTTGGAGCTTTGTCGTTAAAGGTTATATTTGCTGATTCAGGAATTTTAACATCATAGGTTGCAATGTTTTCAACTAAATATTTCCAAAGTAATATACTAACAATAAAGCCGATAATTATTGATAAAAACAACATTTTATTTTTTTTAAATTGATAAAGTTTTTTATGAAAAGAATTTATTTTTATAATTTTAGCCATTAATATTTGAAAAAAGTAGAATTTAGTAACAAAATTTTTGTGAATTAATTTTTAATTTATTTGTTGTTTGTTGCAAGTTTTTTTTAAAAAAAATTAAAATCCATGAAAGTAAAATTAAAAAATTTTGAACTCACTTGCAATATTGGAATTTACGATTGGGAAAAAGATTTTCCTAGAAAATTGTTAATTAATATTGAAATGCAAACTTCAAATGAATTAGCATTTACTTCCGAAGATATTGCGCAAACCATTGATTATGAAGTGGTTTATAATAATGTCAAAAAAATTGCTAACAGCAAAAAATATCAGTTAATTGAAACCCTTGCCAATGATATTTTGCAAATGATTTGTGCTCAAAAATACATTACTTACGCTAAGGTAGAAATCGATAAACTCAATATTTTTCCAGAGGTTCAAGCTTGTAGCGTATCAATTGAAAAAACTTTAAATAATGGCCAGTAATCCAGATTCAACAAAGCTCAAGAAATCAGAAATTACTAAGGAACAGCAAATTATTTTAAGTGTAAAAAATTCTAAAAAATTACAAAAAATTTTAACAATTTTTTGTTATTTATTTATTTTTTTTGCGCTAATTTTTTATGCTTCAAATTTTTTTAAAGAGAAAAAAACTATTCGCATTGTCAATCAAATCAAGAGCGAGCGCGAAAAATTTTTGGCCGAAAAAATCATGATTAATCCAAATATTAAAATCAAAAATGATGATGGTAAAATATATAAAATTACCGCCAAAAATGCCAAAAATTATAATAATGAGCAAGTGATTATGACTGAAGTTTTTGCAGAATCTAACGATTTAAAAATCAGCTCTGGAGAGTTGAAAATACTCGAAAACGGCAATCATTTAATTTTTTCTAAAAATCCTATTTTAATTTTAACAAGCTATGAATAAATTCGGCAAAATTTTTTCTTTCACTACATTTGGAGAAAGTCATGGAACTGCAATTGGTTGTATTGTCGATGGCTGTCCATCATTAATTGATTTATCTGAAAATGACATTCAAAAATATTTAGATAAAAGAAGGCCAGGGCAATCTAAATTCACTACACAAAGAAACGAGCCTGATCAAGTTCAGATTTTGTCTGGAGTCTTTGAGGGTAAAACCACAGGAACTCCAATTGCCCTTATTATTCACAATCAAGATCAAAAATCACATGATTATGGCGATATTAAAGATAAATTTCGTCCGTCTCATGCCGACTATACTTATTTTCAAAAATATGGCATAAGAGATTATCGGGGTGGAGGCAGGTCTTCTGCCCGCGAAACAGCGATGCGAGTGGCGAGCGGAGCAATTGCCCGTAAAATTATTGCCAAGGAAAATATTAAAATTCATGGCTATATCTATCAGATTGGTGAGCAAAAAATTAATCGCGATAATATTGATTTTGCCGAAATTGAAAAAAATGATCTATTCTGTCCAGATTCTCATGCTCTTGGCAAAATGAGTGATTATTTATTGGATATTAGAAAGCAGGGAGATTCGGTTGGAGCGGTAATTGAAATTGTTGCTACAAATGTTCCAATTGGTCTTGGGGAACCAATTTATGATAAGCTTGATGCTAGATTGGCTAGCGCCATGATGTCGATTAATGCTGTAAAATCGGTGGAAATTGGTATGGGTTTGGAAAGTGCATCAATGCAAGGCTCTAGGGTGGCTGACGAAATGTTTAATCATGAAGGAAAGATTAAATTTTCGGCGAATCATTCGGGTGGAGTGATAGGCGGAATTTCTTCGGGTCAAGATCTGGTAGTTCGATTTGCAGTGAAGCCAACCAGCTCAATTTTAATTCCTCGTAAAACTATCGACATTAATGGCAATAATTGCGAAATTATCACCAAAGGTCGACATGATCCTTGTGTTGGAATTCGAGCGGTTCCAGTCGGAGAAGCGATGATGGCATGCGTTTTGGCGGATTTTTTATTGTTAAAAAATGCACGCCAAAAATAAACAAAATTATTTTTTTTGCGAAATATTGGTAAAAAAATATTTAATTTAATTTTTTAATAATTTAAAAAACAAATTAAATATTTTTAATTATGTCGAAACATTTTGTGTTAAAATCTAAAATCATTATTTTAAGTTTCTTTATTGCATTATTAACCAGTAATAATGCCTTATCCCAAGCGAATGACGCAAATAAAAGTTACGAAACGAGCCTTCAAAAAAGCGATGGTGCCATTGAAATTAGAATGGTGCCGAAACAAAGAATTTTACCAAAAAAACAATTAGAAGAAAATCCGCAACAAGATGACTCTCAAGATCAAGAAATTGAGTCAGAAGATCAAGATGAGGAAATGGTTTATAAAAAATATGCCGATGAACTTGATAAGGTAAAAAATGAATTGGAAAAGCAAAATATTCAACCTCAAAAAATTTCTGAAGGAAACACCCAAAGCCAAAATGCCTCTAACCAAGAGCGTTTGGCAAAATTAAATGAATGGCGCGAAGAGCAAAGGAAACTTCGTGAAGAGCGTTTAAAAAAACGCGATGAAGATTCGCGTAATCGCTATAAAGTTAATAAAGAGCGCAGTGTAATCAAAGAAATCGAAGAGTTAAACAGAAAAAATAATGAAGCGTTGCAAGCTAAAAATAAAAATAGCAATTCTACATCAAATCAATTGCCTTCATCTAATTCTTCAACGGTTAATCCATCAACTCAAACTTCACCTTCTTCAACTACTTCACCAAGCACCCCTTCTTCACCTTCTTCAACTACTTCACCAAGCACCCCTTCTTCAACTACTTCACCAAGCGCACCCTCTACAACAAATACACCTTCTTCACCAAGTGTGCCAACTGTGCCTTCGTTACCTTCTTCGCCAATTACGCCAGAAGTTGTTTCACCTTCAAGATAAATGAATTGCATTATTTTTTTTATAATTTAAATTAAAAAGATTGCCAAATAATTTTTATTATAATGAGTTTAATTTCTTTAAAAAATATCAGCTATAAAATTTCTACAAATAATGCTAATGACGATTATATTTTAAAAGATATTTCGTTAAAAATTGAGCCATCAACCATAACTACTTTTATTGGAATAAATGGTGGCGGTAAAACCACATTAGCCAAGATTATGATTGGCTCTATTGCTCCTTCTTCGGGGGAAATGTTGGTAGCAAAAAACTTGCAAATCGGCTATGTTCCTCAAAAAATTGAAATCGAAAAAACTATTCCAATTGATGTTATAAATTTTATCAAAATTTTTGCCCCAGATTTTCAAAAAAATTCCGAATTTTTTGAATGGTGCAAAAGGCTAAATATTGAAAATATTTTACATAAACAAATTCATCAAATTTCAGGTGGTCAATTGCAAAAAATTCTGTTCCTGCAGGCAATTTGTGGTTTCAAAGATGTTTTGGTGCTTGATGAGCCAACACAATTTATGGATATTTCAGCGATTGGAGAATTTTATAAAATTATCAATGAAATTCGTGTAAAAAATAAATGTGCAATAATATTAATTTCTCACGATTTGCATTTGGTGATGAAAAAAAGCGATATGATTTACTGCATAAATCAGCATATTTGTTGCTCTGGCAAGCCTGAAGAAATTAGTGTTCACCCCGAATATTTGAATATTTTTGGAAATAATTTTGCCGAATTGCAAACAAATATTTGCGATCATAAAGCTAAAACTTACGACATTAAAACTGCAGAAATTGTTGGTGATAATAGCAAAAATCCAGCAAAATTAATTACTGAAGAAATTGGTTTTTACTCGCATCATCACAATCACGAACATAAGATTTAGTTTTAAAATTTATTTTAAAATTTTTCGCATTTTTTTGATAACATTAGCGAGCCCTTCAAATATCGCTTCGCCGATAATAAAATGTCCAATATTAAGTTCGACAATATTAGGAATTTTGGCAATCATGGCGGTGGTTTCATAATTTAAGCCATGCCCTGCATGGCATTCAATACCAAGATTGGTGGCATATTCAACCGCATCGGCAATTTTTTTCAACTCCGCTTTTTGCGCTTTGCCCTTGAGGTGGCAAAATTCGCCAGTATGAATTTCGATGATGTCAGCATTTAATTTTTTGGCATAATCAATTTGCTTAAAATCGGCATTGATAAAAAGCGAAATGCGAATATTTTGTGATTTAATTTTAGTGATAATTTTTTGCAAATTGCTAAAATTTTTAATTAAATCCAAACCCCCTTCGGTTGTTACCTCTTGCCTTTTTTCAGGAACTATGCAAACCGCATTGGGCTTAGTTTTAATGGCAATATTCATCATTTCATCAGTTGCAGCCATTTCTAAATTTATCGGTATTTTGATATGTTTTTTTAATCGAACCAAATCTTCATCACGAATATGTCTTCGATCTTCACGCAAGTGAACTGTAATACCATCGGCACCGCTTTTTTGTGCCAGAATAGCTCCCAAAACTGGGTCAGGATGAATTCCTCCGCGAGCATTGCGAATAGTTGCAATATGGTCGATATTTACTCCTAGCCTAATTGTATTTTTTGGTTTTTTCATAAATTACTAAAAAAGTTAAGTAAAACAAGGCTCCAAAACAAATTATAATTGGAAAGCCTTGAGCGCCGAAATATTCTATCATCAAGCCACCGATGATGGTTCCAAATATTGAGCCGCAAGTGCCAACAAGTTGAAATGTGGCATTCGCAGAAACTAATTCTTGAGGGGGGTAATCGTCATTCATCATTTTGAAAACCGAAACATAAATGCAAGCAATGAAAAGTCCGAAAATAAAAAATAACAATATCAAAAATGGGTAAGATTTTTGATATAAACTCACCAATAAGAAGCAATATAAACAGCCCAAAAACCCAATATTAATAAGTTTTTTGGCAGAAACTTTTTTTAAAATAAAGCCAACAATTATGTCAAAAAATCCACTAGCCATATAGGCGGTTATGAATAAGCCAGATAATTCAGGGCTAAAACCAATTGATATGCCAAATACCACAGATAATGAAACGATTACATAGGTTGTAAAGTCTAGAAAAAATCGACTCCAAAAATTATTTGGATTTTTTTTGTAAAATTCTTTTAGGGAAATTCGTTGCGAGTTGATATGAAAATTTAGATGTTTTTTTAGTGGTATGATACATAAAAACGCCATTAGAACCAAAGTTGCTGAAGTTAAAAATGACCAATAGCTTGAAGCTCCAAAAATTTTAACAACCACAGGGCCAAAAGCTA
Organism: Rickettsiales bacterium; assembly: GCA_049423025.1. Taxonomy (GTDB): domain Bacteria; phylum Pseudomonadota; class Alphaproteobacteria; order Rickettsiales; family UBA1997; genus CAILUF01. The sequence continues at coordinate 6,348 of JBMSPZ010000026.1, read as the reverse complement.
CTCCAAGAGAAATTAGGGCGCTAAAAATGCCAAGGGCAACGCCACGATCTTCGGTTGAAACCATATTATTAAGCCATGAAATTCGAGTAATTGCCATCACTAACCAACAGCATCCTAAAATAAATACTAAAAATAGCCACCAAAAATAATTATAGTAAAAAAAACTGATAAGAATTATTGAACTATATATAATTGCAGCATATTTAATGGATTTAATAATACCAATTTTTCCAGCTAATTTGCTTAAGAAAAATGACATAATGGCAACGCCCAATATTTCTACGCCAAAAGCAAGTCCAATTTGCGAAGGGTTGATTTTGTTGGATTTAAGCAGGGTAGGGAAGGTAACTAAATTAATTCCAATCGCACTAGCAAAGCAAAAAAAACTCAAATATAAAAATTTGGTTGGTTGCAAAAATAATAAACTTAAAAATGTTTTTAACATTAAATAAAGATTTTTAATTGAGATTTTAACTTAACTTTATTAAAATTAATTTATAAAAATTTCAAAAGCTATAAATTAATTTAAATTTTATTTTGATGAATAAACCTGAAAATGTTGAGAGTTGTTTGCTTGGTCAAATTAATTTTCCTAGTGATTTAAAAAAATATTCTCTTGACGATCTCAATAAAATCGCCGATGAATTACGCAACGAAACCATAAAATCAGTTGCCAAAACTGGCGGGCATTTGGGAGCGGGTCTTGGGGTTGTTGAAATAACCTGCGCTTTGCATTATGTTTTCGATACTCCTCACGACAAATTAATTTGGGATGTTGGCCACCAAGCCTATCCGCATAAAATTTTAACTGGTCGCAAATCTTTGATGCACACCATAAGAAAAGCCAATGGCATTTCTGGTTTTACTAAAAGAGCGGAAAGCGAATATGACCCATTTGGTGCAGGGCATAGTTCTACTTCAATTTCCGCGGGTCTTGGCATTTCTGTTGCCAAAAAATTTAAGCAAGAAAAATCGCATGTAATTGCGGTAATTGGCGATGGTGCAATGTCGGCAGGTATGGCATTTGAAGCCATGAATAATGCTGGCGCCTTGGAAGCGGAATATTTTAAAGATAATCGGCTAATTGTGATTTTAAACGACAATGATATGTCGATTGCTCCACCAACTGGAGCGATGTCGCATTATTTATCGCGGATTGTTTCTTCAAAATCATATTTAAAAATTCGTGATCTCTCGAAGAAATTCATTGAAAAACTTCCGCAACAAGTCGGCAAATATCCACGCAAATTCGAAAAATCCATCAAAGAATGGTGGATGGGTGGCAATATCTTTGAGGAGCTTGGCTTTTTTTACATCGGGCCAATTGATGGTCACAATCTTGAAGTTTTAGTTAAGATTTTACAAAATATTCGTGACGACAAATCATCTGACCCAATTTTGATTCATTGCATTACCGAAAAAGGCAGAGGATTAAATGAAAAAATTAAAAGTAACGATTGCTTGCATGCGGTTTCGTCTTTTGATTTAGAAACTGGGGTTCAGCAAAAAAAATCTTCGCAATTCCCGACTTTCTCGAAAATCTTTGGCAAACATTTGTTGAATTTAGCTAAAAAAGATGAGAAGATTTTAGCAATTACCGCAGCGATGCCAACTGGAACTGGGCTTGATATTTTTGCAAGTGAGCTTCCAAATAAATTATTTGATGTTGGTATCGCCGAACAACATGCGGTAACTTTTAGCGCTGGTCTTGCTTGCGAAGATATGAAACCATTTTGTGCAATTTATTCTACTTTTTTGCAAAGAGCTTATGATCAAGTGGTTCATGATGTTGCCATTCAATCCTTGCCAGTGAGATTCGCCATTGACAGAGCGGGTTATGTTGGGGCTGATGGTCCAACTCATGCGGGTTCGTTCGATTTGGCATATTTGATTAACCTGCCAAATTTTGTAATAATGGCACCATCGAGCGGGCAGGAGCTTATTAAGGCAATTAATACAGCAAATCAAATAAATGATAAACCTAGTGCCTTTCGTTTTCCAAGGGCTGAAGCTGATTGCGAAATAAATTATGACGATGATGAAATTCTTCAAATCGGCAAGGCAAAAATTTTGCAAAATGGTTCAAAAGTTGCGGTTATGGCTCTTGGCACTATCCTAGAAAATGTTATTGAAGCCAGTAAAATTTTGAAACAACAACATAATTTAGAAATAACTATTGTTGATGCTAGATTTGCCAAGCCTTTTGATGAAGAGTTGGTTTTAAATTTAGTCAAAACTCACCAATTAGTTATTACCATTGAAGAGGGTGCTATTGGCGGTTTTGGTAGCTTGGTTGGCAATTTTTTACATAATTCTTCTTTGCTTGATGATGGCAAATGTAAATTCCGTTCATTATTTATGAAAGATGAATTTATCGAGCAAGATGATATTGCAAAAATGCGCATTAAAGGCAATTTGGGCGAGGATTTTATTGTCGACTTAATTATTAAATCGCTTTAATTTTACCAAAGACCCGTGCCAATTCTGGTGTCGCCTTTACCTGTCATTTTAAAGATATTGCCAAGGCTGTGTGCCATAGGGTTAAATCTTTCTTCATCGGCAACTGGCGGGTTCATATCGGCAGCTTGAAGAGTGCCAAGAATTGATTGCCGACAAAAATAATGTCCGCCCCAAAAAATGGTGTTATAATCACTAAAATTCTTTTTAATATCGCGAATATCATTCCAATTCACATCTTTTAATTCTTTTTTGTAGCGACGACGGATTTTGGCATAATCTGGATTTGAAGAAGTGATATCTGGATCGCGTTTCCATGAATAAAAGGATTGATAAATTGCTCCACCAAATTGTGTGCCAAGACCAGATTCGCAACCGTGAATCCAACCTAAACGAAAGCCGGGAGAGCCTTCTTTTGGGGCATGGCGAAAGATAAAGCCAAAAGGTTTATACCAATAAGGGGTGCAAGATGATAAAAAAATTAAAGTTAAAAATGCTAAAATTTTATTGCCCATAATAACTTCCAGAATAACCTTGACCAAAAAATTGTCCAACCGAACCGCCCGCCCAAAAAGGGTTTGTTGAGAAAATCGACCCAGTAGTTCCACCTCCACCTTTTTGTAAAACATCGAAAATACCATCAATCCCATTTCCTGGAGTAGTTATACTTTGACTAAAAACTCCGCCATCAAATAAGCCATCTCCAACCGAGTTCCAATCTTGTGCCATCATAGTTGGGTCGTAATAATTTAAATAATTATCAAAAGAGCTATGAGGGTTGGAAATTACTTGCATAAAACAAAAGGCAATTCCTCTGGAATGACCGAATTTATATTCGGAATTACCAATCATTTTTGGGTCATATTTATAGCCTTTGTAAATAGTTTTGTAAAATGGGTTGCCTCTTGCGTATGTTACGGTTTCGCAACCATCGCGATAGCCTTTTTGAAAAGCTGGTGTTCCTTTTGGAACTTTAATTTTGGTCATCGAATAAAATGGACTTCCAGCATCGGCAATCCATTTACAAGAAAAAATATTTAGGCTGAAAAAAATTACCAGAAAAAATCTTTTCATTAGCGAAACCCTTTAAATATTGAACCGAAAATTGACGATTTTTGCCTAATATAAGTATGACGAAAACAATACCAGAAAGCACTATCCCAAGCATCGCGGTAGCTGGTTGAATAAGCCATGCGGTAGCCGTCAATTTTAGTGTTGCGATAAAACATTTTATAAAAAGTATTGGCTCCACCAGAAATTCCAACTTCGCAACCATCTTTCCACCCAGCTCGATATTCTTCTGAAGTAAGGCTGGTTTCATTCGATAATTCTTTATCGGCAAGAGCGGGTAAAATTTTTTGAAATTTGGTAGAGCAAGAAGATAATGTTAAGACGATTAAAAATGTTGAGATTAGTTTAAATTTCATTTTGATAATGGCATATGTTGCATTGAGTTAAAGGCGGTAAACATACCTGCATGAGTTACACAAGCGAAGAAGGCAACACGCCAGCCCGTTTGAAATGCTGAATCATGTTGAAAAGTGCCTTGACCGTAATTTGGACCATATTTGTCTTGATAGACAAAGGAATTTTGGAAGTTGCGATTGGCAAGGGCGGATTTGCAACCTGCATGCCAACCCGCTTTAAATTCTGGCGGACCATCTGGCACTCTTAAATCCATTGTAATTGGCTGGTAGAAGCCAAAGTTATCGGGCATTCTGCAAGAAAATAACAATAAAAATGTGAGAATAAAAATTTTTTTAAGCATAATTTACGGCACATCCCAATCAACAATATAGGTGCATTGTTCAATGCCATCAAACCAGCCAACACCATAATCTGCTGATTTATTCATTCGTTTAAAATCAAATCTTGGATCTAAATCCGAAGACATACCTTTCGACACCGCATTTAGAGCGGATGAACAGCCATCACGAAAGCCTTTGCCATATTCAGTTTTGGCTGATGGAAAATTTTTGACCCCGGTAAGCGGGCGTGGTTTTAATCCCCAATTCCAGTCGCGAGGAATTGGCTCGATTAAAAGGCAAGATGACAAAAAATATAACAATGAAAAACCTAAAATTTTTTTTAGCATTGCAAATGAATCTTAATAAAAGAAATACTGTAAATTTGATTTATATTTATAGGTTATTTTGATTGAGATTTCAAGATTTTTTTTGATTTTTTAATTTGTTAAAATATAATTTAAAAAAACAACCAATTTTTAAAATGATTTTTTTAAGCGACAGAAAAATTTTACAAATTTCTGGTATAGATGCCAAAAATTTTTTGCAAGGATTAATTACCAACGACATTAATTTACTTGACTCTAAAACATTAATTTACACAGCTAATTTAAACGCCAACGGAAAATTTTTTGCGGATTTTTTTATTTTTAAAAAGAAAGAAAATTATTATCTGGATTGCCATATTAATTGCATTGAAGACATTGCCAAAAAATTTAATTTTTTTAAATTGCGTTCAAATGTTGAAATTAAAATTCGTGATGATTTTAAGATATTTTTTTCCAATGAGGTTGGCGAAGATGACCCCAGAATCGACGGCTTTGGCTACCGACTTTATGATGAAAAAAACCAAATATTTTACTCCGACAAACCGCTTTTAATCAAATATCACGAAAAAAGAATTTATCAAAAACTGCCCGAAGGATATTACGACTTAACTGACGACAAATCTTATATTGCCGAATATGATTTTGACTCAATTAATGCAGTTTCATATCAAAAAGGTTGTTATGTAGGTCAAGAAACTACTGCAAGAAATCATTATCGTGGGCAAATTCGTAAAAAAATATTTTTATTTGAAATTAATAATGTTAATCAAGAGTTGAGAGAAATTATTGAAAAAAATAACAATTTTAATTCTTTACAAATTCAAGATGAAAGGTTAATATTATGTAATTTAAAAAACCAAGCGATTTTTAACAAAAAATCATTTGAAAATCCAGATATTGAGCCAAAAGAGCTGGGTGTAGTTTTATCAACCATTTATTATCATAAAACTAATGTTTTAAAGGGTTTGGCTCTAATTAAAATTGAAGATTTTGTCGACTCAATCGCAAATGATCAATATTTTTCAAATCTATTTTTATACGACAATAACATAAATATTTCATAGTTAATGCAAATTTATTTACCAATTGCCGAAATTCCAGTTAATATTTTCCTAATTTTGTTTTTAGGATTAGTCACTGGTTTTTTAGCTGGTATGTTTGGAATTGGTGGAGGTTTCTTGGCGACACCATTTTTAATCTTTATTGGCGTGCCTTCTGCAGTTTCGGTGGCTACTTCAACTAATCAAATTATTTCCGCTTCCTTTTCTGGCTTACTTGCGCATTTTAAAAAAGGCAATGTTGATATTAAAATGGGGATATTTTTGGCGATTGGCGGAATTATTGGCTCCTCATTTGGTGTTTCAATTTTTCGAGTATTACAAAATGCTGGTCAAATCGATTTAGTTATTGCGGTTACTTATGTAGTTTTTCTTGGAATAATTAGCTTAACTATGCTTTCAGACAGCTTTCGTAATTTTATTGATAAAAAATTCGGCATGGATTGGCATCATCATTATGACAATAAAATTAAATTTGAATGGCTTATTCGAAGAATCGAAAAACTTCCTGCCAAAACTTATTTTTCCAAATCCGAAATTTATATCAGCATAATTGTGCCGATTGCCCTGAGTTTTGGCATCGGAATTTTAGTTTCATTGATGGGAATTGGAGGTGGATTTTTAATGATTCCTGCCATGATTTATATTTTACAAATGCCATCGCATTTGGTGGTTGGAACTTCGTTATTTCAAATTGTTTTTATCGCTAGCAATGCCACTTTTTTGCAAGCAGTTGCTGGCAATAATGTGGATATAGGG
>JBMSPZ010000025.1:0-13407 GCA_049423025.1 Rickettsiales bacterium | reverse complement strand
ATTCTGGTTTTGCTCAATGTAAAAGCCGATTGCGGGGTTAAAAACTGCAATGGTTAATTTTGATTCTTGGCTTTTGTGATTGATGCTTACTAATTTTGGTTCACAAAATTTGGCATATTTGGCACCGATTATGTCATGCCAATTTTTTACTAAATTATTAATTAAGATAAATTCTTTTTTTGAGCCTTGAAATATCGGTTTTAAAAGATGGTTTAATTTTTCATCGATGGTTTGCATGCCGTAAAATTTTCGAATTTTTACAGAATTTTTTTGATGCATAATTGTTTTTTAGTAATATAATTAGAAAAAATATTTTTTAAATATAAATTATGACCTATTTAAATCAAGAAACATTTGGACTAACTAGATTTCGTAGAAATCGCAAAAATCATAGCATCCTTGATTTAGTTGCTGATGTTAAAATTCATGCCAATAATTTGATTTTACCAATTTTTGTGGTTGATGGAATTAATCAAAAACAGCATATTGATAATTTGCCCGATGTTCATCGTTTTTCTTTGGATTTGGCTCTTGAACAAGCCAAGCAGGCTTTTGATTTGGGAATAAAAGCGGTGATGATTTTTCCAGTTATCGATAAGAATTTGAAATGCGAATTAGGCAAGGAAGCTCTAAATCCAGATAATTTGGTGTGTAAAACTATTAGCTACCTCAAACAACATTTGCCAGAGATTCAAATTATTTGTGATATTGCCCTTGATCCTTTTACCTCGCATGGTCATGATGGGTTAATTGACAAAAATTTTGTGGTAAAAAACGATGAAACTGTCGAAATTTTGTGTAAACAAGCTTTGAACTATGCCAATGCGGGTTGCGATATTGTGGCTCCTTCGGATATGATGGATGGCAGGGTTTTGGCAATCCGTCTAGCGCTTGATGAACATAAGTTCCAAGAAGTGAGTATTATGTCATATTCCGCAAAATATGCCTCGAATCTTTATGGTCCATTTCGTGATGCCGTTGGTTCACAACATAATTTAATAAAAAACGACAAATCAAATTATCAAATGGATTTTCGTCGAAAAGATGAAGCTATTATTGAATGCAAACAAGATATAAATGAGGGCGCCGATATGCTTATTATCAAGCCGGCAAGTTTTTATTTAGACATAATTTATCGTGTGAGTTCGCAGTTTCAGGTGCCAATTTTTGGCTATCAAGTTAGTGGCGAATATGCGATGCTAAAATATTTAGCAAAATATTCAAAATTAGATTTTAATAAATTGCTTTTAGAAAATTTGATTGCCATAAAAAGAGCTGGAGCAACTGGAATAATATCTTATGGTGCTATGGAAATTGTTAAAAACTTAAAGTAAAATATAATGCGATTAACCAAAGAACAAAGAGATGAGCTCGAAGCATATAAATTTGCAGATTCGGCTTTGGCATATGGTGTTTTAATTTCAGCGGGAATAGGAATTGGCTTGGGAGTTTCAACCTTAGCAACCGCTCCGGTTTTTTCAACAGTTGGGGGAGGGGTTGGATTTGGATCGGCTTTAACATTTACACACTTTATTTCTTACGAGGATTTGTATAACAAACATTTTCCCAATAAAGATAATGAGAATAGTAATGATTTAAAATCCAACTACGCAATGAATGGGGATTATAAAATTAGGATACCATCACCATCATTTAAAATTAAAGAATTTGTAGATCAAATATTTTGTAATAAAGCAGAAGCAAAATTACGCTAATTTTTTTGCAAATTACTTAACATATGCTTGGTGAGTTTAGCCAAATCATATTCGGCTTTCCAGCCCCATTGTTGTTTAGCCTGAGAATCATCAATGGATTTTGGCCAAGAATCGGCAATATTTTGACGGAAATCTGGTTGATAAGAAATCGTAAAATCTGGTAAGTGTTTTTTGATTTCATTTGCCAATTCTTCGCAAGAAAAACTTACTCCTGCAAAATTAAAATCACAATAATTTTTTAGCTTATTAAAATCATAATTAGCCAATTCAATAGTTCCGCGAATAGCATCTTCCATTTGCATCATTGGCAAAGTGGTATCAGCCTTTAAAAAACATTGATATTTGCGATGTTTAATGGCTTCGTAAAAAATTTCTACTGCATAATCGGTGGTGCCACCGCCTGGTAAGGTTTTATGACTTATTAGCCCTGGATAACGCAAGCCACGAATATCCATATTATATTTGCGAACATAATAATCGCAAAGCAATTCACCACTGGCTTTAGAAATGCCATAAATGGTTTTTGGCATAATAATAGTTTGTTGCGGAGTATTATTTCTAGGGGTTTCTGGACCAAAAACTGCAATTGAACTTGGGGAAATAATTTGCTTGATATTAGTAAGGCGGGCAACTTCTAAAACATTATAAAGTCCAGTAATATTAACATCAAAACATAGTTGAGGATTTTTTTCGCCAGTTGCTGATAAAATTGCGGCTAGGTGATAAATATGGGTAATTTGATGTTTTTTAATTATTGCATTTAGGGATTCTTTATCGAGGATATTGAGGGTTTCATATGGTTGGTATTGTGGTAAAATATTTTGCGAATGCAAATCCGAGCAAATAACATTTTTGTCGCCATAAATATTTTTTAAAGCCATTGATAATTCTGAGCCAATTTGTCCAAGTGCACCTGTAATTAGTATTTTCATGGTTATTTTACAAAAAAAGTTAGTGATTTTAAATACTCATTTTCTTTTAAAGCTGGGTGAATTGGGTGATCATAGCTCGCTCCAAAGGAGCGAATTAAAGTAGCATTTTTGCCAGATTTGTTAAAGGCAATTTGACAAGAATGAATTAGGTCGTCAATCTTAGCATGATGTGAGCAAGAAGTAAGCATTACAAATCCATTTTTTTTGAGATGTTTAACTGAAAGTCTAATTAATTTTTCATAACCGCGAAGACCAGAAAATAAATCCTTTTTACTTTTGATGAAAGCGGGTGGGTCGAGCAAAATTACATCAAATTCTTGGTTATTTAAATGATTTTTTTCAAATAAATCAAATATTTTTTCATGAAAAAAACTTATTTGGCAATTTTCATTAAATTTATCTTTAGCATTACTAGCATTTTTTTTGGCAAGATTTAATGCATCAAGTGCGCTATCTGCAAAAGTTACGCTACGAGCTTGAGATTTGATGGCATTTACTCCGAAGCCTCCGCTATAGCAGAAGCAATCAAGAATATCGGCATTTTTGGAAATTTTTTGGACGAATTCTCGATTGGTTCTTTGGTCGTAAAACCAGCCAGTTTTTTGACAATTTTTCAAATTTACTAAAAATTCAATTTCATTTTCTTCAATTAAAATATCATTATCGGAAATTTCGTCGACAAATTCAAATTCCTCAAGACTTTCAAGCTTTTCAAGGTGACGCATTTCTGAATTATTTCTAAAAATAATTTTGCAATTTTTAAAAATTTCACGAAGGGCTAAAATAATTTGCGGTTTTAAAATTTCCATTCCAGCGGTTGAAATTTGAATGATAAAAATATCGCCATAGCTGTCAATTACTAGACCGGGCAAATAATCTCCCTCGGAATTAATTAATCGATAAAATGGCTTATCAAAAAATTTTTGACGCAAATTTTGTGCTTGAGAAATTTTTTCTACCAAAAAACCTTCATCGATTTTTTGTGAAATATTGTGAGTTAAAATTCGACCTGCAATTAGTGAGTGCGGGTTAAAATAAGCTAAGGCAAATTCGGGATTATTGTGAATTTTTACTAAAACAATTTGTCCTTTTTCTAAATTTTTTAAAGCAGAAAAATTTTCAATTTCATTAGAAAATATCCATGGATTGCCAGCGATTAGTCGCTTTTCATGATGGGCTTTGATTATTAATTTTGGATATGTCATTTATGAATTTTTTGATTTTAATTGAAGTAAGTAAGAATTTCGCTTGGTTAGATAGCCATTAAAAATTTCGTCATAATTATCGGGAATAATTTTATTTATGTTTTCTAAAGATAATAAATTGTTGCTGTAATCAAAAAAAACTCCTTCATCATCATTGATTTCTATGCCAAATTCTGACTCAATAAAAGCAAGTGGAATGGTTGCCGAAAGCATACAAATATCGATAATTGAAATATTGTCGCCATTAAAAAATTTTGTGGTTGGTAAATTATTTTCAAAATGGTTTATTTTGTCTTGAATTTCCAATATTTTCCCCTCAAATGATTCTTTATTTTGGGTGTTAGCAAGTTGAAATATCGAAGAAATCAGTCCATTACTAAAATCCATCCAGCCACGATTTAAAGCTTTTTCAATAGGGTTGGCTGGATGAAGTTTCACTTCATTAAAAGCCTCTTCAAGATATTCACAAATTGCAATTGAGTCGAATAAAACTTGATTATCAATTTGTAAAATCGGCGCTTTGCCAAGTGGCGATAATTTTACGAACCAATCGGGTTTATTGCCAAGGTCAACATAAATCCTTTCAAATGAAATATTTTTTTCAATTAAACACATCTCAACTCGATGCCCATATGGAGATAGGGGCGAGGTATATAATTTATAGTTCGTCATATTCTTAAAATTGATAAATTGGAAATTTTTTGCAAAGTTTTAAAACTTCCGCTTTAGTCTCAATTTCAAGTTTTTTATTACCCTCTTCGCCGTTTTTGACAAAACCCGCCAAAACATCGCCGATCATTTCGCCAATTATCGTAAATTCATTTTCCTTGAATCCACGGCTAGTGCCAGCAGGCGACCCAAATCTTAAACCCGAAGTCACAAATGGACTTCTTGGATCATTTGGAATGGCATTTTTGTTGCAAGTTAATCCAGCTCTTTCTAGCACATGTTCGGCTTCCTTACCTGTTATAGTTTCAAGTGGTGTTAAATCTGCCACCATTAAATGGCAATCAGTGCCACCTGTGGTAATTTTTAGACCCTTTTTAATTAGAGTTTCGGATAAGATTTTGGCATTGGCAATAATTTGTTTGGCGTAAATTTTAAATTCTGGCTTTAAAGCTTCGCCAAAGGCTACCGCTTTACCAGCAATAACATGCATTAATGGACCACCTTGAAGTCCGGGGAAAACTGCGGAATTGATTTTTTTTGCCAATTCTTCATTGTTGGTTAAAATCACTCCGCCTCTTGGACCGCGCAAAGTTTTGTGAGTTGTTGAAGTTACGATATCGGCAATGCCAATTGGCGATGGATAAACTCCAGCGCAAACTAAGCCGGCAATATGTGCCATATCAACCATAAGTAAAGCTCCGACTTCATCGGCAATTTCACGGAATTTTTGCCAATCGACAATTCTTGGATAAGATGAAATTCCGGCAACGATTAATTTTGGACGATGTTCTTTGGCCAAGGCTCTTGCTTGATCATAATCAATTAAGCCATCTTCTTGACGAATGCCATATTGCACCGATTTTAACCACATGCCTGAAATAGTGCGCATCGCGCCATGAGTTAAGTGACCACCCGAAGCTAAAGACATGCCCATTATTGTGTCATGAGGTTGAAGAAGTGCTAAATATACTGCTAAATTAGCACTTGCTCCAGAATGAGGTTGAACATTGGCGAATTTTGCGCCGAATAATTCGCAAAGCCTAGAAATTGCTAGACTTTCAATTTCATCGGAAAATTCACAGCCACCATAATATCTTTTTTGAGGATAACCTTCGGCATATTTATTGGTAAAAACTGAACCTTGAGCCTGAAGAACTGCTTTGCTTACAATATTTTCTGAGGCAATTAATTCGATTTGATCTGATTGTCTGTTAAGCTCGCGTGAAATAATTTGGCTAACTACATTATCGGTATCTTGCAGATTTGAGTTAAAAAAATTCATAAATTTAAAATTGATTTTTGTTAAAAAGATTTTTTTAAAAGAATAAATAAATTATCAAATAAATTTATAAATTTAGCAACCAAACATTTTAAATTTTTTAATTAATTTCTTGCACTTAACAAAATTTTTTTTGAAAATATGGAAAGTTTAAAAAATATTTCTATAAATTTGATGACAAAATCCGAAACCAAAAATTCCAATAATAATCTTGCCAATCGCGTCGATTTATCGAATGTTGAAGCCGAACAATCAGTTCTTGGCACCATTATTTTAAATAATGAATATCTCGCTAGGGTTTTAGAATTTTTGTTGCCCGAGCATTTTTACGAGCCAGCTCATCAAAAGATTTATGCGCAATTAATTCATCATATCGAAAAAATTAATATCGTTGCCAATAATATCACCTTAAAACAATTTTTTGAAAATGATGAGTCAATTAAAGCAATTGGGGGTGCTCAATATTTATCAGCCCTTATGGCGGTGGCTTCAGGAATAGTTGATATTGTTGATTATGGAAAAATTATTTATGATTTGGCGTTGAAAAGAAAATTAGTAATGATTGGTGAAGATGTGGTTAATAGGGCTTTCAAAGAACATGATACCATTTCAGCAACCGAGCAAATTGAATCGGCGGAATCGGAATTATTTAATCTAGCTGAAAAAGGTTCGGTAGGAAAGGGTGATTTTCGCAGTATTTCTTACTCAGTAAAAGAAACTTTGGATAAGGCTTTACTTGCTCGCAAACGCGATCAACATATTAGCGGGGTTTCAACTGGATTTGTCGATTTGGATAAAATTTTAAGCGGTCTTCAGCAATCTGATCTATTTATTTTAGCAGGCAGACCATCCATGGGCAAAACCGCAGTGGCTATTAATATTGCGGTAAATGCTTGCAAAGCATTAAATCCAGATTTGGAAGATAAGAAAAATTTGAAAGCGGTTGGGTTTTTTTCGCTAGAAATGTCGTCTGACCAGCTTGCTTCAAGGATTTTATCGATGGAATGTAGTATTAATGCTACAAAATTTCGAACTGGACAATTAAATGAACATGAATGGGAAGTGGTGGCAACTCGCAGTGCAGAAATTGCCAAAATGCCTTTTTTTATCGATGACACTCCTGCCTTATCAATTTCGGCAATAAGAACTCGAGCCAGAAGAATGCTTCGTAAGAATAATCTTGGATTGTTATTGATTGATTATTTGCAGTTAATTCGGGGTTCTTCAGCTCGTTCGCAAGATAATCGAGTGCAAGAAGTTTCGGAAATTACTCAAGGACTTAAGGCGATAGCCAAAGAATTTAATATTCCTGTTATTGCTTTGTCGCAATTATCAAGGGCGGTAGAGCAACGCGAAGATAAAAGGCCACAACTCTCTGACTTGCGTGAGTCGGGTTCAATTGAGCAAGATGCCGATGTGGTGGCTTTTATTTATCGTGACAGCTATTACAAAGAGCGGATGCGACCGCCAGAAGCCGAAGCTGATAAGTTTCAAAAATGGAAAAGTGAAATGCAACAAGTCGCCAACAAAGCCGAATTTATTATTGCCAAGCAAAGAAATGGACCAGTTGGTACGGTAGAACTATTTTTTGATGCTGAATTTACAAGATTTGGCAATTTAGATATTTATCACGGATGATTTCAAAAGTGAATTTTGAAAAAAAATATTTAAGGACTTAAGATAGATATTGGAGTTGTAGCATCAATATATTTGTTAATAACTCTTAAAACATTTCCTTTGTTAGCATCTAGTGCTTTTTCTGTGTGACAATGTATTCTTAATTTTCTAAAAGCTTCATTAGTGGTTTTAGGTTTTCTAAGGTGTTCAAAAGGAGAACCATTTTCTAATGATTCAGAAAAAATTTCAAGAACTTTTTTTTCATTATCATTGAGTTTTAATGTATCTCCATCAAATAATTGACCCATATTCTTTTCTAATAATTGATCAACATAATTTTTTAATAACCTCTTCTCCTCTTTAGCTAGATGATAATCAATTTGATAAGTTTCATAGGAAATATTTCTAGGAGTCAAACTGGGTTGATTATTTTTTTTTCCTCTTTTCTGTCACCTAAACATAGAAATATCGAACTAAGAATAGAAAAAAAATCAAAGTCTTTTGATTTAGGGGGGTCTGGTCTTGTTGTTGGTGCGGATGGTGGTATATTTTTTGGGTAGTAATCTGGGTCTGGCTTTTTATTTTGCGGTGAACCAAATAAATCTTTTACAATTTTATTAATATTAAAATTAAACATTTATCGAGGAATTAATATCATATATAATCGTATTACGTTAAAAATTAATTTATAAGATTAATTATATTTAGCAAGAAACTTTACATTAATGATTTAGAAAAATTTTCGCTTTGGATTTTTTTGATATTATTACTTGAATCAATCCAAAAAATTTTATTTGGACAATTACGAGTAGTATTTTCCAAAGAGTTTTGCACAATTATTTTTTCTTGTTTTTTTACAAAATATTCAAAAAATTCTAAATCAGTTATATTGTTGCCAGATAAATTATCGTTCAAGACTTCTCTTATTGGAGATAATATATCCGAGAGAATTTGGCTATATTGGGTGTCTTTATAAAATTTGAATTGATGTCCTGCTTTTGGATTGGTCATATAAAAATATGCAATATCGGCAATTGTTTGGTTATGTTTTTCGGTAATAAGTTCTGAAGAAAATAGTGATGAGTATAATGGCTTTAATTCTTCGGCGATTTTATCGCTTTCGTTAATTTTTTTTATAATTCTATCCAAGTAAATAGTCTCAACAACATCTTTAGTGGGGCAAAGATTTGTAGCTAATTCTTCAAGATATGTAAGGAGTTTTTTTTTGCAATTACTAATCTTATCTGAAATCAAATCCGAAAGATTAGCCGAATATTCTGGAAAATATTCATCATTTTCCTTAATTAAATTGGTTAAATCTTCAAGGTGAAGTGATAACATATCTTTTGCTAAACAAAAATCATCCGCACAAGTCAAATTATTGTTTTTGCTTTTTAAAAATTTTGTAAAATCATCAAACAAATTTTCTGGTTTATCAGTTTGAGGACTTGAAATATCTGATTCATAACTTTTTATTAATGCTAAATAAAAAGGTTTTTTTGGATCATTCATTTGAAATTTTGAATTGATAATTTCGCCTGCGATTGGTAAAAAATTACTTGCAAGATGTTGATCATAATTGAATTTCATTTTTAAATAAATTTTGAGTATTTTTTATAATATTTCGTAAAATTTAAATAAATTAAAAATCATATGCAATTCTGATTATTTGGTGTTAAATTTTAAGTAGAGAGAGGATTTTTTGTGTGTCTTAATTATATTAACATAACATAGTATTATCAATTGGGTATGAGGATTTACGTTCATTATGTAGAGAAATTCCTTGTCGCGGTGAAATCAAACCTTTTGGTATTTCGCTTAATTCACTTTCTGACACTTGACTATTATAACCATGATATTGAAATCTCTCACTTAAAACTTTAGCACCTCTTTGCTTTTGGCTATCAAGAAAACTTGGAATTCCTTGCTCATAGTTAAATCTCTTACATAAAACTTTAATACCTCTTTCCTGTTGACTATAAAGAAAACTTGAAATTAATTCATGGTTTGGATTTTTTTCACTCTCTTTTTTTAAAGCAGAAACATAATGTTTTAAAAAATTTATAGATCTTGCCAAAACCATAGTTGGTTCTCCTGGTATATAACAATCTCCTATTTGAGTTTTAGATAAATATTTACAAAAAAAACTATCTTCAATATCTGGATCAAGCAAGCCTTGAACAATATCTTTTTTATCATAAGAAAAACTATTTGATATAAGAAGTTCTTTATAAAAATTTTCTAAAATTTGTGGTAATTCTGGGGTTTTGGTTTTTGCATCAATTGATGAATTTTGATTAGCAAGATATTTAGTTAAACCATCAATTGATTTTTTTGCAATTTCACTAAATTCATTGGTAAAACCATGATGAAAACTGTCAATTTGAATTACAAATTTGTTAATTTCATCTCTTGCAATTTCAATATCACCTTGATTTGAAGTGTCTGATTTTGCTTCACAGGATAATCCAAAAAGAAATAGTTTTTGAAAATTATCGAATTCTTTTTTATCCATTTTGCTTTCAAAAAAATCTAAAAATTCTTGAATAATTCTTGCTTGTCTTTGCAATGGAGATTCTTCATCAGCCATAGCTTGTAATAATTCAAAAGCATTCGTGAAAATTTGGCTATCACTATTCATTCTTTTAGGATTATAAGTTGAATATAAAGATCTGTATTCTTGCTCTTGAGATCCATCTTTGGAAAAATTTGCCAATTTTTTTAATTCATCGTCGTAAGTTGTTTCGTATGTTTTTCTTTCTCCAGTTCTCCTCCCTTTTTCCCTAGAACAATTACCCGCATCGAAAGCAAAGCTTACTTGTTGTTTTGCTTGAGTATTTGTCGTTGTGGATTTTAATATTGATCTTGTCTTGGATTTTGGTTGATTAGTTGGAGCTTGAGTTGATTTTGTTGATTGTACTGGGAAGAAAAGCCATGTAAGAAAATTAAAATCATCATTCTTCGAAGCTTGAGGTTTTTGACTCTGAGTTGGTTGAGGGCCTTGATGGGGTTTTTGCCAATCTGGCTTAGAAAAGCTCTGAGAAGGGGTTGTTGGTTTTTGCGGTGGTGGCGAAGGTTTTGGTTTTTCCTTCGTATGTTTTAAAGGAGTGGTTATGGAATCAATTAAAATATCGAATATATTTGGTGTTTGTGGTGTTCTATTGGGTGACATAGTTATAATGAAAATCGAGATTTTGAAGAGGTTGAAAGGGGTTGAAAATTGGTTGGGTTTGTTGTTGCATAAGGAGCCTTTTCTAAGTTTAACTCAGATAAATTATTGGGTGATTGATTTGCTAAAAAATCATTTAAACTACCAAAAGAATTACTCCTCAAAATTTCACTAGAATGTTTTTGGGAGTTTGTAATCGTTGAAGCATTTGGGCTGTTAGGTCTTTTAGGTATTGGGTCATTTGAATAAAATGGTAAATATTGTAAATTAAATTTCATAATTAAACTAAAATTAAACCTATAATGTATTAACTTCTATAGGTGAT
This sequence comes from Rickettsiales bacterium, assembly GCA_049423025.1. Classification (GTDB taxonomy): domain Bacteria; phylum Pseudomonadota; class Alphaproteobacteria; order Rickettsiales; family UBA1997; genus CAILUF01. Next base: position 2,496 of record JBMSPZ010000025.1, on the reverse strand, counting down.
GTGGCTCGATGTTCAGAAGAGTGCGTAGGCTAGGGTGATGGTAAATTTAATTTAACTGGAGTTACTTTTAAAACTATTGGTATATTTCTCGGTTTAGTTATAGAAGCTTCTGGCGCCAATGATACTGGATTTTGTGAAGAAGTATCAATGTATTTTTCTATTGATGGAGGTGTAGCTCCAACTTTTTGTCGTGAACTTTTTTTTGAATTAATAATTGGACTATTTGGAAGAGAGTCATCCCTACTTTTTTGCTGATTGCAACAAAAAAGTGAGCTTAAAAAATTTCCTAAACTTTCAAAAAAATCATCATTATCGTTGTTTTCATCTTGATTAATAGCTTTATTAATTTGATTAGTTATAACACCAAAAGGTTCCACTATAGCATCTATACATGAATCGATACAATTTTTTTGTTTAACTGAATTTTTCATAAAATAAATAATTAATTTAAAAAATATCTTTAATTCTAAATAAAAAATATTAAATGCAAATAAGAATATATAATATATTTAAATTCAAGAAAATATTATTTATTTTGAAACAATAAATTAATTCTAAGCAAATATTTTTCTTAATTTATAATTTTTATGTGTTTAATAATTACAATTGCGATGAGCTGAGTCTTATTTTTTTAAAAAATCAATTTTAAAAAAGAAGCAACAAAATCATTGAATTAGAAAATTTATTGAGATTTTTTTTAAGTGTAATACCTATTTTCCGCCACCTAGGGAGTGAACATAAATCGCCAGACTTTTAATGGTGTAATCATCAAGGCGGTCCTTCCAATAAGGCATTACCCCAGCACGAGCATAATAAATTGTGTAAAATAATTCTTCTTTACTTGAGCCATAAAGCCAAATCGCATCGGTTAAATTTGGTGCTCCTAAGGCTTGATTACCTTTACCATCATTGCCATGACAAGCTACACAATTGGCTTGAAATATAGCCTCGCCATTAGCATTATGATTGGCCTTATTTGATAAGGATAAAACATATTCAATAGTGTCATTGATTTCACTTCGTTTTAAAACCTTGTCTAATCCAAAAGAAGGCATTTGATTTAAACGAGTTTGTTCATGATTAGCTCTGATACCATAAAGAAGAGTTTGATAAATATCGGTAATTTTGCCACCCCATAACCAATCATCATCATTTAGATTCGGATAGCCTTTGCCACCTTGAGCACCTCTGCCATGACAGGCTGAACAATTTTCTTGGAAGGCTGATTTTCCGGTGTTAAGTGCAAATTGCAATAATCGTTCATTTTCTTGAATTTCGGCAAGAGATGAATTATTCATTTGTTCGATGAAAACTGATTTTTTATCATCAATTTCTTTTTGAGCTTTTTCTAATTCTAAAAATTTTGACCATTTCAAAGAGCCTTTTGTATTGCCTGAAGGAATTGGCCAGGTCGGATAAAAAAACCAATAAATTATTGCCCAGATAATGCAGATAATCCAAACAATCAACCACCAGCGAGGTGCAGGAACATTATATTCGCTAATACCGTCCCAATTATGTCCAGTGGTTCCATAGCTTTCGAGAGATTTTTTCGGTTTCTTGTCGTTATCTAGTTTTTTTTCAGTCATTTTAATAAAATTATTTAGTTTTTATTATTGTCATCAGTTTTATTTGACTGCTGACTAGTATTTTTATTATCATTTTCTTTAAACGGAATCTTGGCATATTCATCAAAAGTTTTTTCCTTACCTTTTTTGAAAACCGAATAAACCACATAGCAAAAAAATAAAAAGAAGAAAATTGTTGCAATTGCAGGTGCATGGTTTTGAATATAGGATATGATTGATTCATTGCCATTATTTTGATTTGCTAATGATTGGTTTTCGCTTGAATTTTCTGGATTGGCAAGGACATTTTTTGCATAAAAGCTGGTAGCAATTATTGCCAAAAAACTTTTTTTAAAAAATCGAAAATGTTGCCAAAAATTATTTTTCATCATTTTGGTTTTGTGTTTTTATTTTTTGCTGTAAATCTTTGAATTCTTTGATGGTCATTGGTTCGAATTTTGCAAAATCAACCATGGTTCCAAGCACTTGAAGATAGGCAACTAAGGCATCCATTTCTGATAATTTATTTGGATTGCCATCAAAATCACGAATGTTAACTTTACTGCCATAGCGAGCAATAAATTTATCAGATTCGCGGTCGGTGGAGCCTTGAATGAAGGCATCAGAAACTGCGTTTTGTATCATCTCATCGGTATAAGGAACTCCAATTTTTCTTAAAACTTCCATATCGCTTGCTATGTTGCTAACTTTGGCGTCGCGCTGAATTAAAAACTTATAACCTGGCATAATTGATTCGGCAATAACATCGCGCGGGTTAATTAGGTGTCGAGTGTGCCATTCATCGGAATATTTGCCACCAATTCTGGCTAAATCTGGCCCGGTGCGTTTCGAACCCCATTGAAAAGGAAAGTCATACATACTTTCTGCAGCAATAGAATAATGACCATAACGCTCATCCTCATCACGC
>JBMSPZ010000024.1:0-13516 GCA_049423025.1 Rickettsiales bacterium | reverse complement strand
AACCCAATCACTCAAAATAAAACCATTAATGGTTTTATTTTGAGTGATTGGGTTTTTACCAATTTTGTTAATTTTTACATCAAAATTCACTAATTTTTTTATCTCTTTTATGGTTAAAATCCCACTTACCTTTGCGCCAGAACTGCTGGCAGAGCGAATTGATTGACTTTTGAAAATTGCTAGCGGAAATTTCTCCACATCAAAAAAATCAGCGCTTTTAAGATGATTGTCAAATTTAGTAAAGCCAGTGGTAATTGAATTGGTTTTAACGATAATTTCTACTGAGCTATTTTGAGGATTGCGTTCATCTAACAATATTTTTCCCTCAACATCGGTAAATTTTCCGCTTGGTTTAGAAAAGCCAAAATGACTAGCATACCATATTAGATTAGTATGAGCATTGTCGATTTTGTATAAATCTTGCGCAAAAAGATTTTTTGAAATCAAGAAAATTGCAATGAAAAATAAAGTTTTTTTATACATAAATTATATTTTTTGATAACCTGATATTGTAATTTTAAAGGCGTCTAATCCAATTACTGATTTTTTTGAATTACTTAGTAAGGTCAACTTTTTAATGCCCAAATCTGCTAAAATTTGTGCACCCGTGCCATAATTACGCAATGTTTTTGGCGCATTTATTTGGCTAATTTGGTTGCTAAACAATAAATCTGAAATTTTTTCTTGAGGTTGGCGAATTATTACAAGTAATCCGCTTTTATTTTCATTAATTTTCTTGAGTGCTTTTTGCAAAAGACCGCTTTTAGGATTTTGTTTTTCTTCAAGGCAATCAGTAATAATATTTAGATGATGCATTCGAACTAAGGTTGGTTTGGTTTTGTCAATTTTACCCTTGATTAAAGCCAAATGCTCAACATTATCGATTTTGCTTTTATAAATTTTTAATTCCATTTCTCCAGCGATTTTGCTAATAAATTTTTGTGAGGAAACTAATTCGATTAATTTATCTTTTTTACGGCGATATTCAATTAAATCAGCAATTGTGGCAATTTTTAAATCATGTTTTTTGGCAAATTTAATTAAATCGGGAAGTCTTGCCATAGTGCCATCCTCATTCATAATTTCGCAAATTACGCCAGACGGATTTAGCCCAGCTAATTTAGCAATATCAACCGCGGCTTCGGTATGTCCAGCTCGCACTAAAACCCCGCCATCTCTGGCTTTAAGCGGAAAAATATGGCCAGGACTCACAATCGAATCTTTATTATTTTTTGGGTCGATTGCTACTTTGATGGTTTTTGCTCGATCTTGTGCAGAAATGCCAGTTGCAATTCCTTCTCTGGCTTCAATTGAAATTGTAAAAGCAGTGCGATGTCTTGATTCATTATTAAAAGTCATTAATGGAAGCCCAAGTTCGTTGACTCTTTTTTCTTCAAGAGCTAGACATATCAAGCCTCGACCATATGTTGCCATAAAATTAACTTTTTTGTCATCGCATTTGCTGGCAGGAATGACAAGATCTCCCTCATTTTCACGATTTTCATCATCAACTAAAATAAACATTTTACCCGCTTTGGCGTCGGCAATTATTTCGTCGATGGTGGCAAGATTATTTTTGGACATAATTATTCATTAAGTTTGATAGATATCGGGCAATTGAGTCAATTTCAAGATTAACTTTGTCGCCTTTATGATAATTTTTAAAAATTGTATTTTCAAAAGTATGTTTAATAATATTAACTGAGAATTTGTTTACATCAACTTCATTGACCGTAAGAGATGTTCCGTCAATTGTGATTGAGCCTTTTTTGGCAATAAATTTTTGTAAATTTTGCGGATAAGAAAATACAAATTCCCATGAATCTTGAACTGGCTTTATGGATTTAATTTCGGCAATATCATCGACATGTCCTTGAACTAAATGACCACCAAATTCATCATTGATTTTCATTGCAAATTCAAGATTAATTTTTTGATTTTTTTGCCAATTTTTTAGGGTGGTTTTGTTGCAAGTTTCTTTAGAAGCCTCGAAATCTAAAAGTAAAAATTTGTCCTTTATAGTTTTTTTAATTAAGGTCAGGCAAATACCATTAGAGGCTATTGAACAGCCAATTTTTAGAGTTCTTTTAATTTGATTTTTGTTAATTTTAATTTGTAAAAGCGCATCTTTTTTGGCATCAAATTTAATTTCATTGATAATTCCTTGATGCGTAATAATTCCTGTAAACATTATTTTAATAATTCGGTTATAAATTTTTTTATTTTTTTGATGGCATTTTCCTCAATTTGTCGAATTCTTTCTCTCGATACTTTAAAAGATTGGCTTAATTCTTCAAGTGTTTGAGGATCATCGATTAATTGTCTTTTTAAAATAATTTCTTTTTCTCGATCATTTAATTGGTCAAAAGCTTTTTTGAATAAAGCTTTTTGTCGGGAAATTTCTTGATTTTTTATGGCAATTTCTTCTTGCGATGGTGAATTGTCGGACATTTGGTCGCCAATTTCAGTTTCTTCATCATTAATTTTGGTATTTAAAGATTTATCGCTTTGGGTAAGTCTTGAATCCATATCCAAAACTTCTTCTTTAGAAACATTTAAATCATTGGCAATTTTGGTGATATTTTCGCTGGAAATTTGATTATCGCTATGATTAATTCCTAGCTTTTTTTTGATTTTATTTAAATTGAAAAATAATTTTTTCTGAGCCGAAGTGGTGCCAATTTTTACCATCGACCATGATCTTAAAACATAATCTTGGATAAATGCTCTAATCCACCACATTGCATAAGTTGAGAAGCGAAAGCCTTTTTCTGGTTCAAATTTTTTCAAAGCTTGAATTAATCCAATATTGCCTTCGGCTACCAGATCGGAAGCGGGGAGTCCATAATTTTTAAATTTATAAGCGATTTTTACAACAAGACGTAAATGGCTTTGTATTAAAATTTTACCCGCCTCTTTATCATTGTTTTTGGCGAATCTGACTGCATATTCATATTCTTGAGCTGGCGTTAAAATAGGAAATTTTTGAATTTCTCGTAAATATTGGTTAAAGCCATCATCATTTTTTGCTAAACTTTTGTTGGTTATTTGATTTTCATGGGTTTCAATAATTAAATCCTCGGATGTTTTTTCTTGCATAATTATGATTTTAATTTACTAAAAAATAAATTTATTTTATTAAAATTATAGTTAATTTTTTCAAACTTGCAATTTTTTTATTAGACCCCCGTTACCTCGATATTATATTTTTTACTTAGATAATTTAAAATTTCTTTACGCTCTGGAGCCTTAATAATTTTATTAAAAACTACTATCTCAGATAAATAGCCATATAATGGTAGGGTGTTGGCATTTGATTTGCCCAGCGAAATGCCGGTCAAATTATTGGTTCCTATGTTAAGTGTTGAAGTCGCTCCAAAGGTGCTATTATTGTTATTAATATAAACTTTTGAGCTTGAGCTGTTCATATAGGCAACCAATATATAGCTATTACTATTATTTAATGTTGTAGATGAAACCGTATTGACTGCACTCCCAGCATTTAATTGAACTGAATTTTTATTTACAGCAATAGAAAAATTTGATGAGGCCCCATCAAATAAGGTTTGATATGTTGCAGAAGGGCTTGAGCTAAATTTAAAAACAATAAATATTGTGGCTTGGGAAGTGCTTCCGCTTGCAAGTTCTGAGATCGAAATTTTACCATTGTTAAATAATATTGCTGGCAATTTATTTGGACCAGAATTAGAAAAGGTTACCGCAGCTGAGGCTGATGCAGTTAAAATGTTGGCGTTGGCTAATAGCGAAGATGAAGATACGTCTCTCCATGTTGTGATTTGTGCTCCATTATTCATTTGATTAATTAAAAAAGATTCCTTGAGACTAGGTTCGTACCAAGCAATTAGCCCTGCAACTTGTGAAATTGGTGATTTTGCGGTAACGCCACGAGCATTTGAAACTCGAGATGAGTAGATTAGGTTGTAGCCTTGAGAAACTCCAACAATTAGGGTGCCGATAATTAAAATAACAATTGCTAATTCATAAAGTGAATAAGCATTTTTTAGGCTTGGTCTTATCATCAATTAAAATATTTAAAATTAAATTTGTTAAATCAATTAAATTTAAAAAAATTTAAATCAAAAATTTTTTAATTGCTACCTAATAATTCGTTCCAAGTCAATATTGGATTTTTAGCTGCCTTAACATCATCAAGCCTTTTACGCGGAGTGCTTAATGGATAATGATGGAATTTATCACCATTGCCTTGCTCAACTTCATTGGCAATATAAATCATGGTTTGAATGAATTGGTCAATAGTCTCACGAGTTTCGGTTTCGGTTGGCTCAATTAACATAGCTCCTTGCACCACAAGTGGGAAAAACACGGTCATCGGGTGAAAACCATATTCAACCAAAGCTTTAGCGATATCAAGAGTTGAAATTCCTTTGGCTTTTTGTATTTTGTCGGTAAGCAAGCATTCATGCATGCAATTTCCAGGGAATGGAACATGAAAATGATCCTTAAGTTTATGTAAAATATAATTAGCAGAAATTACGGCGTCTTCGGCAACTTTTTGTAAACCATCACTGCCATGAGAAAGCATATAGGTAAGGGCGCGAACATGCATGCCAAATTGACCATTAAAGCCTTTAACTTTGCCACAAGAATTTTTTGGAGTGTGAAATTGGAATTTGTCACCGACTTTTTCAACATGAGGTGAGGGCAAAAATTGAGCTAAATCTTCGCGAACTGCAATTGGTCCAGAACCTGGGCCGCCACCACCATGTGGGGTTGAAAAAGTTTTGTGTAAATTAAAATGCATAACATCAACACCAATATCAGCAGGGCGAACCTTGCCAACGATGGCATTATAATTGGCACCATCGCAATAAAAATATCCGCCAGCATCGTGAATTAATTTAGCAATTTCGATGATGTTTTTTTCAAACTTACCGCAAGTATTTGGGTTGGTGATCATAGTACCTGCAATATTTGGACGATGTTCGTCAATAAGTTTTTTTAATGCTTCCATATCCACCAATCCTTCGGCATCGGTGGCAATAACCTTGATTTCAAAGCCACACATTGCAGCCGTTGCTGGGTTGGTGCCGTGAGCGGAATCTGGGATTAAAACAATTTTACGATGATGATCGCCCTTAACTTCGTGAGCCTTTTTAATTACTAGCATTCCGGCAAGTTCACCTTGTGCTCCAGCTGCTGGTGCCAGTGAAACACCTTTTAAACCCGTTAAAGTTCCCAGCCAATTTTGTAAATTATACATTAGTTCAAGTGCACCTTGAATAGATGATTCATCTTGATAAGGGTGAATATCGGCAAAGCCTGGGAGGCGAGCCATTTTTTCATTTAATCTTGGGTTATGCTTCATGGTGCAAGAACCAAGCGGATAAAACCCTGCATCAATTGAATAATTTTGGTTAGAAAGTCGAACAAAATGACGAATAACTTGTGGTTCATTAACCTCGGCTAAACCGATTTTTTCGCGGTTTTTGGCTTGACCAGTTTTGGATTTAAAATTTTTAACTTCAGGCAAATCAACGCCACAAGCTCCAGCTCTAGATTGTTTGATTAAAAGTTCGGTTTCGTGATTTAAACCAGTTTGCGCAGGAATAAAATTTGACATAATTTTAATTTGAATTAATGATTATTTTTCATAAATTTTAAACAATTTTTATTTTCTTTCAATTAATTTTTTAAATCATTAATTTTGCTAGAATTTAAGAGTAAATCATAAAGAAATTCTGGAGCGAGATCTAAATCATTTCCCCAAACCAAAGTATGATTTTCTAGGTTAAAATCTTTAAATTGTTGTTCATCTTGCAATCTTTTAAAGGCAGAAAATTCATTGTTAAAAATAAAATTTTTTAGATCGACAATGCCCGTCAATCCATCATCAAATCCTAAAAAAATTTTATAACCTTCGTGATATTTTGCCTGCTCTATACTGTGTTTATGCATATCTAGGAAATTAAAGGTTGAATTTTTTTAGGGGGTTTTAAATCTTGAATTGCTTGCCAATTTTCAAGTAATTCTTCCTTATGAATCGTTGCCCACTCAACCACGAACCCTAATATTCTTGGGGGTAAATTACCTTTGATAATTTTTAAATCTTTTATTTCCATACTGGCTTCATATTTTTCGTAAGTTATATGAAGGTGAGGCGGATTGTGATCCTTGAAGTACATGTAAATTATTATTCCTAAAAAACGACTAATTTCTGGCATACTACCCCAAAATCTCACCCAAATTTTTTGCTAAATTTTTGATTTCTTCTTCGGTTGTTAATTCAGTAAAGGCGAGGATCATTTTGTTGTCAACGCAATATCCGCCAATGATGTTTTTCGCCAAAAGTTTATGATTAATTTCGTGAGCATTTTTGGAAAATTCTATAGTAAATTCGTTAAAGAAATTATCATTTAAAACTTTTATACCCTTGACTTTGCTAAGTTCGTCGAAGGCAAAGCAAGCTCGCTGGTGGTTAATTAAGGCGAGTTTTTTATAGCCAATTTCACCCAAAAGCGAAGTGTGAATGGTGAAAGCGGTAGCGCATAAACCTTGGTTTGAACAAATATTTGAAGTGGCTTTGTCTCGGCGAATATGCTGTTCGCGGGCATTTAAGGTTAAAACATAACCATGTTTGCCATCGGCGTCAATTGTTGCTCCACAAATTCTTCCCGGCATTTGACGAACAAATTCTTTTTTACAAGCAAAATAGCCAAGCAACGGGCCACCAAAATTCAAGCCAACTCCAAGTGATGAGGCTTCGCCAACCACAATATCGGCTTGGCTTGGGGCTTCAAGCAAGCCCAAAGCTAAAATTTCGTTGACTACTACGATCATCAAGGCGCCAACTTCATCACATTTTTTGCGAACTGCGTTTAAATCAATAATGTTGCCATAAAAATCTGGATATTGGACCACAACCGAAGCGCATGATTCATCAATTTTATCAACGATTTTTGATTGACTTAAATCTAAAAATGTTTTGCAAACATCGAGATAATCTGGATGAATATTGCCGTGAATGGCAATATTTTTGCGAGCATTTTTTATGCGTAAACTCATCAAGCAAGCTTCAGCTAGTGAAGTTGCACCATCATACATTGAAGCATTGGCAACCTGCATGCCAGTTAATAAAGAGATGATAGATTGAAATTGAAATATTACCGCTAAGGTTCCTTGCGAAATTTCGGGCTGGTAAGGGGTGTAAGAAGTTAAAAATTCTGACCTTTGAATTAAATGATCAACCGCAGAAGGAATGTGATGTTTGTAGCATCCAGCGCCCAAAAAAAATGAGCCTTGCGAAGCGGGGCGGTTTTTTTTGGCAAATTCTTGTAAAGTTTTTTCAACTTCAATTTCACCTTGATGTGAAGGTAAATCGGTAATTGGTTTTTTTAGCAAAAATTGGTTTGGCACGGCATCATATAGTCCGTCGACATTTTTTATGCCAATTTCGGCAAGCATTGCAATTCGGTCAGATTCAGTAAGGGCAAGATAGCGCATATTTGTTAAAAATTAATATTAATTTATTAAAGATTTTTTTAAAAATATTCTAATTCTTAAAAAATGTTGTTCACCAATTATCAATTTTTTTAACTAATTTTCAAGCTCAATTCTTAGGGATTTTTAAAAAATCATGTTTATCTGCCTAATGAATTTTGACTCCAACGATTGTGAATTTTATGTTGATGACAATGAGCCATTGCACTAATTTCACTAATTCCATCTACAAAAGTTTGTCTATTTTTTATGTCACTTAAAAAATTATTAAATAATCCTGTATTATCTGTTTTTTTAACCATATCTAAATAATTTGGATTTATTCTAAATAAATACCTCACCTTGCTCTCAGTGCTTAACTCATGCATAGATTCTTCAATTTTTTTATTAAACAAATTATTCATACTTTCATCATCATAATTCATATTTTTTAAAAATTCTATAAACTTATTAGTTGCATAATCTAATTTAATTGCTTTGATACAAATCTCTTTTTTCCATTTATCGTCATCTTCATGATTTGGATAATCTTGAGTTATTTTTTTGTTTTCTTCTAAATATTTTATTATAATATTTTCTAATTTTATTTTACTATCATGTCTAAGTTGCGAATATTTTTGATAATGAGATGCAATATCCACGGCCATAAAATTTATCGAGGTTTCAGTGGTTGCGGTTTTTAAACAATGTTTTTTTAATGATTCATCGGTTTGAATCATTTCATTTTGCATGTTCTGAATTCTTATATATTCATCTCTAATTTTTGCTACATCACCATTAGTTTTAGATCCAGATAAAATAGATCCTCGATTATCTTCAAAAAAACTTTCAATTTTTTCAAATATTTCTAAATTATTTAATTTTTCTTTTTGAAATCTATGTCTACTTGTCATCCTCCAATTTGCTAATAAATGTAAAAATTCTCTTTGATTATTATTTAATTTTGAATCATCTATTAAATCACCTTCATGTTCAGTAAATCTAATTTTATAACCTGGATAAGATTTATCATGTCTCTTTTGGTAATCTACTTTTCTTATTGTATGATTTAAATCTGAACTTCGCACAATTTGGTTTGGACGTTTTATATCGGAATTAGGACTAACGTTGTTTTTAGGAGATATTTTTTCAATCATAAAGCTAAGAATACTAAAATCACTCGAATTAGCTTTACCAAATAGCTCAACATCAGAGAGAATATCATAAAATTTATCTTCAGTTATTTCTTTTTCTAACATCGCTTCTTGTATGTTTATTACATAATCACGAAAATCTTCTTCCCTTGATAGGAATTTAGAAATTTTTTTTAAATTTATAAGAGCGCTATAATCATATTCATCAACACAATCATCAAGATTATGGCGAATGCAAAATAATGTCTTACAATGTCGATTTTTAAATAAACTTCTATAATATTTTAAATTTTTAGTATTTTCAAAATTAGCATCTTTATCATTATTAATTTTTAATTGCTCTTCATAATGTTTTTCTCTTTTTTTTACAAAATCATAGAAAGATTCATCAAAAAGTTTTTTGTCATTTTCAGACATTTCTTTTTTAGTCAAAGGAAATCTAGGATTTGATTCGAGTCTATCCATTAGAGTGTATTTAGTATTCAACATTTCTTGATATTCCTTTTTAACAAATTCTCCATATTTTTCTCTTATTTTAAGATCAGTTTCTTCATCAATTTCCCTTTCAGTTTCCTTAATTTTATCAAGAGCATAATTACATTTTGCAATTTGATCTTTTAAGCCAAGAATTTCCCCGAAACTTTCTCTTGTCGCTTCTTCTGGATCTTGAAATGGGTTAAAAAAACTAATCCAAGATTCTATCGGACTTCTATTTGGCTTATTAAATGCATATTTTCTTGCATTATCTTGATTTTGCCTTATTTCTTGTCTTTTCTTTTCTTCTTCTTGTCTTTGTTTTTCTTCTTCTTGTCTTTGTTTTTCTTCTTCTTGTCTTTTCATTTCTTCTTGTCTTTTCATTTCTTCTTGTCTTTTCCTTTCTAGTTCTTCTTGTCTTTTCATTTCTTCTTGTCTTTTCATTTCTTCTTGTCTTTTCATTTCTTCTTGTCTTTCCTTTTCTAGTTCTTCTTGTCTTTTCATTTCTTGAAATTTATGATTTAAAGCATTAATTTCTCGTTGTGTCTCATGTAATTTAAATTTATATGAATTAAATTGTTTCATTTTATATTCAAGGATTGGGGTTGCATTTGGTCCTAAACCTCTCCCAACTGGTATTGTTTGAGCCGAATATCCTACCCTGACTGGGTTTTTATAAAAATCATCAATTCCTGTATAACAAGAAATTTCATGTTCAGTACGTTTCATTTCATTCAATAATTCTATTCGTGTTTTGTCTAATTCTTCTATTTTGTCTTGGAGTTCCTTTTTGGTTTGGGGTTTATCTTCGGTGCCATGCGATTCTTGAGCTGAATCTGGCTTGGAACTTTGATGTCGTTGGTCTAAAAATCTTTGAGTACGAGTCCCTACAAATTGCGGTATTAGTCTCCCACCAGGGTTTTTTGGTGGATTCGAATTCATATCTATTTGATCTGGATTTGTTGGACTAATAGGTTTTAAAAAATTATGTGGATCTTTCTGCTCTGTTTCAAGATCTTTAGGCTGTAAATTAAAAAGATTTTTTAATAAGTTACTACTCAACGATGTAATGCTTTCAAACCAATCTCCTGCCATTTTACCTCAGTAAATTTATGTTAATTTTTTTTTCGTAAAGAGCTTTGCCGATAATGGCTCCACTTACTCCAAATTGCTCCAAATTTTTTAATTTTATAATATCATCATCACAGCTAACGCCACCTGAAGCGATTACGGGAAGTGAAATATTTTCGGCTAAATTTTTAGTGCCTTCATAATCAAAGCCAGATAAAGTTCCATCTCTGGAAATATCGGTGTAAATTACTGCACATGCTCCACAATCTTGCAATTTTTTTGCAAGTTCGATGGTGGAAATTTTAGAATCTTCAACCCAGCCTTGAGTGCTTACCATGCCGTTTTTGGCGTCAATGCCGATAATTATTTTGCCTTGAAATTTTTTACAGGCTTCGCGAGTAATTTCTGGATTATTTAGAGCTAAAGTTCCTAAAATAACGCGATTTATGCCGAGAGCTAAAATTTTTTCGATATCAGCAATTGAGCGAATTCCACCTCCAAGTTGAACTGGAATTTTTATGGCTTTTAAAATTTCGCTAATTGCAGAAAAATTGGCAGTTTTGCCAGCGATGGCGCCATCAAGATCGACGAGATGTAAAAATTTAAAACCTAAATTTTCAAATTCTAATGCTTGACTTGCAGGATAGTTATTGAATATAGTAGATTGGTTCATATCGCCTTGATATAGTCGGACGCATTTGCCGTCTTTTAAATCAATGGCGGGATAAAAAATCATAATTTAAAATATATGTTAATGAAAATTTTACTAAAAATTTGGCCAGCCTTAACGCCAATAATAATTTACATTATTTATCAATTATTTCTAAAAAAATTGATAAATAAAATTTATAAAAGCAAAAAAAATTTTAATCAATCAAATTCTGCAAAAATCATTGATGCCGAAATTGAAGAGGTTGTTGGACAAAAAAAAACCGAATCAAAAAATTCATCAAATATTTTTTCACTGCACAATAAAAATTTCATAATTATTTTATATTTATCTCTTATATTGGCGATTTTAGCAGTTTTATCATTCGCCTTTTAATTGAATAAAATTATAATTGCTGTTATTTGAATTTTCTAGAACTTTTAAAATTTTTGGAAAATATAAATTTATTTTCTTATCGACCTGCCATGGCATATTGAAAATAAACATTCCGCATTGATGCATTTTATTTTTATTTTCTGCAAATTCGCCAATATCAAAAGTTAAATGATGAATAGTTTGAAATTTTAAATTTAAAATTTTTTGATAAAAATTTTGTAAAAATTCTTCCTCAGCCTTTATTATTGGGTGCCAGAGTAAAAAAATACCGTTACCACATCTTTTAAAACCTTCTTGTAAGGAATTTATTGCTGATTCATAATCGCTAGAAATTTTATTTTGATTTTTTTCGTAAGCTGGATCAATTAAAATTAACGCTCGAGCTTGCGCGCTTGGAAGTTTCGATTTGGTAAGGTCAAAGCCATTTTCATTTAGGCATAAAATTTTTTTATTTCCTGCAAAATTACGACGCAATTCGTTGAAAATTAGATTTTGACTTTCAGCAAAAATAGCTTTGTCGGTGTTTCGTAAAAAATTTTTTATAAGCAAGGGTGAGCCGGGGTAAAATCTAATTTTATCGCCCAGTTCATTGATTTTGCAAATATTGATTTTTGCCAAAATTTCTAAATATTTGTGAGGTAAAATTTGTTGATAATCGAATTGAGATAAAATTTTTTTTAAACCCTCGTTAAATTCATTAGTTTTAAGAATCCGCTCATCATTGACATTAAATTTTCCTGAGCTGGAATGGGTGTCTATGGCAAGGAAGTTGCTGGACTTCTCATGGAGTTTTTCAAGACAAAAAATCAGAACACAATGTTTTAAAATATCGGCGAAATTACCAAAATGATATTGATGTTGGTAATTCATTTTTAATCATCAAGATCGTCATCATCTTCTTCGCTATATTCGCTCTCGGCAATTACTGTGCAGTTACCATTAGCGATATAAGCATCGAGTCCTACAGAGGCAATTTCTTTGAAACGACTATCGCCTAAAACTCTAATTAAAGTTCCAACTGGGCCAGAGGTTTGAATATTGTAGTAAACTCCAGTTTGGTCAAATTGGGCTTTGAATCTTTCGCAAAAATTATCGTTTTCACAGCGTTTGATGATTTTATTTTTCTTATCAAGAATTAAGAAAGCCTTAATATCGCGTTTTTTACATTCGTGCTTGGTGCAAACAAAGCCACTTTTTGGTTCGCATTTTAACTTTTGCCAAGCTTTGGCTTTATTAAAATAATTTTCGGCGTCGCTAAATAATTTTTTGAAATCAATTTGTTGAATTGGCTCGCGATTATCATTTTCTTGAGTTTTTTTAACATTTAATTCGGTATTTTTTACCTTATCTTTTAAATCAAATTCTTTGGCAAAAGAATTATTGCTAAAAAAAGCAAAAATTGAAAATAATAGGATATATTTTTTCATAAATATTGATGTTAATTTTATATTTTATTGTATTTTATAGGTTAATTTCCGAAGTTAATAACCAATGGCAACCCCTTGTCTTCTAGGGTCGGCGCCACCATAAATTTTGTTATTTTCAATTTTTATGGCTTGAATTGCGCTAGTAATATCTATGATTTTTACAAAATGCCCCAAATTTTGCAAAGGTTTTTTTAAATTAATTATTTCTGAATTTTTTTCCAATTCTAATTTATTGTTTAATGCGATGAAATTCGGCAGAGAAATTGCTTCTTGAACATCCATTTTGTAATCAAGGCAGGCGATTAAAACCTTCAATACATGCTGGATTATCCTAGGTCCATTTGGTGATCCCAAAACCAGAATCAATTTATTATTTTCATCAAAAACAAAAGTTGGTGACATAGAGCTAAGTGGTTGTTTATTTGGTTCGATACGATTGGCAACTAGTTGGTTGTTAATTTTTGGCGTAAAAGCAAAATCGGTCATTTGGTTGTTAAGTAAAAATCCATCGACCATAATTGTAGAGCCAAATTGCAATTCAATTGAGCTGGTCATGGCAACAGCATTGCCATATTTATCAAGGATAGAGATGTGAGTAGTGGATGGTTTTTCAAAATTTTCTTGATAAATTTTTTTTGGCATTAATTCTGGGATATTACCGTTATTAACATTAGAGTTAGCCTGACTTAAATTAATTAAATTAGCTCTTTCTTGAAGATATTTTTTGTTGAGCAGTTTTTTTAAATTAATATTTTTTTTATCTCCCAAATAATAATTGCGATCAGCATAAGATAATTTTAGGGCTTCGGCAACCAAATGAACATATTGCCATGAATTTATTTTATATTGATTTTCCAAAGGCATATAAATAGCTTATTAAGCTTAAA
>JBMSPZ010000023.1:0-13540 GCA_049423025.1 Rickettsiales bacterium | reverse complement strand
CTGCCGCTGCCGCTCCCGATGAACCTAGCTATGCCGCTTCCGCTGGCGTTCCCGTTACCTCTTATTCTGACGCTTTGCCTACTGATGATGAATTAAAGGAAAAATTTATAGAATCGTTTCAAAAAAACTATAATATTGAGGTGCGTGAAGATGTTTTTAATGATAGAATAAAAAGATTAAAACATAAACATCGAGAATCTGAAAGCTTCGATACCAATCAAGCTATTTCTGATGAAATGAAAAGACCGATGCCACCTAAAGAGATGGAAAATAAAACTGATGATAGTAATAACTTAGATCAACAAAGTTCATGTGATGATAAAAAACCTTTAATTACATTAGAATTAACAACGCAAAAGCGGGATAATAGTTATGGTAGATTAGCTGGTTATAAAAGAAAAGAAGTTAGTTCTTCGAGGGAGGAGTTAATCTTTCTTGGACATGCCGAAAATAAATATAATGAATACTATAAAGAATTTTTTGAACGGCTTCTTTATATTAAAAAACATGAAAAAAGTCTTTTTCATCAGTCAGAGACAGATATTAATTATAATAAAGCTTTAAGTGATGAAAATTACCTTAAAAGCTTGATTGGAACTAAAGCAGATCAATCACATGATCAAAGATTGAATGAATTAAATAAATTAAATCAGAAATTTAAAGAATCTGAATTTAATCAAATTGAGCAGAAAGCAGAAAAATTAGCAAGATTAAAGATGAAAATGGGTAAAGAAAGTGATAAGGATAAAAATAAAGATTTTAAAATGGTAAGCGTTGTTAAAAGTGAAGATGAGGGTGATAAGAAATTTAATATTAAATTTTATTACCCAGAAAATAATGATTTTGTTCGTGTTTGTATTGGCGGAGATTATTATGCAAAATTTAAATTTAAAAATAATGAAATCGTGCATGAAGGTTTTGAAAAAAAGAGTGATCAACAATATTCAGCATGTTCGGATAGAGCCTTAATTGCTCATGCAAACAATTGTAAATTTGATATTTCTGTTATTTCTGAACCTATAACTAACTCTGATACCAAGTCTTTGAAACAAACAGTTTTTTCTTTTAATGGTCTTGATCCGCTTAGTAAATTTATTAGACGAGAAGTAAATAATAAAAAATTATTATTTGATTTAGGACAAGAAATTAAAATATCGCCTAATCAAATTAGAGATGAGGAGAGAGATATAAACAATGCAATTAATGTTTCTAGAAGTCCAAGTGAAAGATCTTCTTTCGTTAGACATAATAGATTTTATCGAGAAAATAAAGATGAAATAAGAAAATTTGAAGTTGTAAGTTCTGACAAAGATCTACAAGGATATATAACTGGAGTTAAGGTTAGTGGTAGTGGAGCATATATAAAAACATCTTCTAAACCAGTGGATAGGGAAATATAAATATTTTTTTATTTAATATATTTTTTTAAATATTGTATTAGCTCAGAAAGTTTTAAAGATTTTACAAAATATTATTGGATTTAAAAAATTTCTAATCTAATTGGTTTTAGATATTTTATTAGTCGCAAAAAAAATCTAAAACCAATATTTATGGTTATTCAATTATGGCTTTAGCGATTGAATATAAATGAAAAGAATGATTTTTTTGGCTCATTATAATCGCGACGATTTTTATTTTTATTGTCGAATTTTTTATGATGTCTTTTGTGATCATTTTTTTGATGATTGCGATTATTTTCATGTGGCTTTTTTCCCTTAAAAAAATTATCTTCATCGTCAAATTCTTCTTCACCTCGCGAATTTACTTCTTCAAAATAATTTTTTTCAATTTCCATTTGATTAACTTTGCCAGTGGCAACGCTCATTTCAATTTCACGGCGTTCATCATCGGATAAATTTTTGCGTTTTTTAATGGTAAATCCTTGAGCCCCAACTTCATCTGATGTGTTCATAAAAATATGGACACCATAATTTTGCTCGGTTGAAAGTATATCTTTCTTTTTGAAATTCATGATATAAGCCAAGGTCTCGGCATTGGTATAAATATGAATTACGCCAGCTTGTTTGTCGGCACAAGCATGACGAATTGCTCGTAAAATTGATACAGCTAAAATTTCCACGGAACGCACATATCCCGTGCCACCACAATGTTTGCAAGGCTCGGTAATGGTTTCAAAAAAACTGGCGCCAAGTCTTTGTCTTGATAGTTCAAGCAAACCAAAAACACTAATTCGACCAAGCTGAATTCTGGCGCGATCATTTTGTAATTCATCGCGAAGAGCTCTTTCGATATTGCGACGATGTTTTTGATCAGCCATATCAATGAAATCAATGACAATTAAGCCAGCTAAATCTCGCAAGCGAAGCTGTCTAGCCACTTCTTTTACTGCTTCGTAATTGGTGTTATAAGCGGTTTCTTCAACGCCCGACTCTTTGGTTGCCTTGCCTGAATTGACATCAATAGCAACTAAAGCTTCGGTATGATCAATAACAATTGAACCGCCAGAGGGAAGGGCAATTTGTTTTTCGTATAGGGCAGAAATTTGTTGTTCGATGCGATATTTATTGAAAATTGGCACTCGATCATCGTAAAGTTTGATGTTATTTGGCGCCGATGGCATGGTGAGTTTAACAAAATTAATTACGGTTTCGAATGCTTCGGCACCCTCAACAATTACCTCTTCAACATTTTCATTGTAAATATCACGAATTGATTTGCGAATGATATCGTCTTCGGCATGAATAAATGAAGGCGCTTTTGAAGTGCGCGCAGATTCTTTAATGTTGTCCCACAAGCGATTTAAATATTCGCAATCTCGTTTAATTTCTTCGGGTTTTTTGCCAACACCTGCGGTTCTAATGATTACCGATCTTTCATTTTCAATGCTGATTTCACTCAAAATTGATTTTAAAATTTTACGATCACGAAAATTATCAACTTTTTTTGAAACCCCGCCCTTATTTGGAGTGTTTCCCATTAGCACGCAATATTTACCTGCGATAGAAATATAGGTGGTCATTGAGGCTCCCTTATTTCCTCTTTCTTCTTTTGATACTTGGACTAAAATTAACTGTCCTGGTTTAATTACATCTTGGATATTGAAGCGCTTGTGAATGTTGTAAATATTTCCGCTATAACCCGTTAATTCATCTTCAACTGAATATGAGCCTGTCGTGATAGATTCTTCGCTATCATCGTGATTATTTTTTTGATGATGTTGTGAAAAATTTTCTTCTTCATCATTATTTTTTTGGATATTATTAAGCTCTCGAAGCTTTTGGCGCTCAGTTTCTGAGATTTGGTAATAATCTGGATGAATATCAGCAAATGGCAAGAACCCATGGCGGTCAGAGCCATAATCTACGAAGCAAGCTTGTAAAGACGGCTCAACTCGTATTACTTTGGATAAATAAATATTGCCTTTAATTTGTTTAATGGCTAGTGCCGAGCGGTCAAAATCAAGAAGCTTGCCATCGGAACCGATAACGTCAACTCTAGTATCTTCTTTGTGGGCGCCGTCAATGGTAATTGTAATTTTAGTCATATAACCTCGTAAAATACGAGTATTTCAGCTAGTTAACTATGGTGAATTAAAATAATTTAAAAAATTTTTTATCATGTTAAATTTAATTTTTGTAAATAACTGAAAACTCTTGTTAATTTAATTTGTCCAAAATCAAGGTTTTGGACTATATTTTGGCATTTGCCACATTCTCAAAATTGAGAAATTATGAATCAGAAATTGAGGAGTCAATCCATTTTAAATAGGATTCTAAACCATCTTCAATTTTGAGAGTTATAATTTCTGGTGTTTTATAATTATGTTTATCTATAATGACTTTTTTAATTTTATGATACAATCTTTTTTTTGTTTTTAATATTAACAAAAATTCATTTTGATTGGTAAATTTTTTTTCATAAATATAAAAGCTGGAGATTTTTGAAATTTGCGCACAAGCTACTAACTTGTTTTCAATCAAAAATTTTGCCATTTTTTTGGCAGTTATTAGTTTATCAAAAGTAGTTTTAATTTCAATAAAATCTTTTTTCATAATAATACAATTTTTAAGTTTATGTCGAAATCATTATTACCAAATTTATATGCTCATCGCGGTTTTCATAATTTAAAAATTAAAGAAAATACCCTTGAAAGCCTTGAAAATGCTTATAAAAATCAATTTACAGCAATTGAATTTGATATTTGGTTAGCAGAAAACGATAAATTGATAATTTCGCATGACCAACCCAAAAATTCAAATGAATTTTTTTATCCTCTGTTGGAAAATTTTTTAAAATATCAAAATCATTTTAATTATTGGTTAGATTTTAAAAATATTGATTTAAATAATATAGATAAAATTTTAACACTTGTGGCGAATGCCTTGTTGCAACAAAATATTGACAGAAATAAAGTAATTTTTGCCCCTTACATTACTGATTATTCCTTGGCACTAAAAATATTGAATAAATTCAAGAATTTTTTTTTACAAGAATGTAATTTTGCATTTATTTGCGATGAAACCAGCAATATTGATGAACTCCATCATTATTTTTCGGTTGAAAAAATTGATTTCTTGTCAATTTATCATAAATTAATTACCCCAAATTTTTTGCAAAAAATTGCTCCAGAAAAAATTTTAGCTTGGACGGTAAATGATGAAAATATATTAAATGATTTGATAAATTTGGGGGTAAAAAATTTTGCAACCGATAGAATTTTACCGCAGATTTCGCGCAATTAATTGCTAGTTTGAAGCGCGAATCGTTTGTTTTTGATATAGCTCTCTATCCATTTCAATTATGTCTAAAGATAAATCGCATCTTTTGTGATTTAAACCTGAATTTTGTTGAAAATTTTGCAATAATTTGAAGCAATTTTCGCTAAGTTGTTTTTTGATTTCGAGGGTTCTTCCTTGCAAAATTTTTATAGAAATATGAATGAAGTTTGCATTTAAACCATTTGCACCAACACCATAATTATTGAAAGATATATGGCGGATTTTGAATTGGTCATAATCAAAATTTCCACCTTGAATTTCGAAACAGGTTTTTTGAATTTGATTGGCTAATTCAATGATTTCTTTAGAGCTAAAATCTATTGAGTGTTCGATAATGATGTGGGGCATATTATAACCATTTTTTTCTTTTGAAAATCGCCAGAGGAATAATCGATGAAATAAACATCAAGCCAAGAGCAATGGGATAGCCGAATTTTGCATTAAGTTCTGGCATAAAATCAAAGTTCATGCCGTAAATACTGGCAATTAGGGTAGGTGGCATAAATACCAGCGAAACGACGGTGAAGGTTTTGATAACTTTATTTTGTTCAATATTTAACAAACCCAAAAAATAATTTTGTAAATATTCTAAACGGGTAAAATTAAAATTAGCGTGTTCAATCAAAGAGTTAATATCTTTGATAATGATGCGTAAACGGTTATAACTATCTAGCATAAGATCCTCGTTGCGAAGCAAAGATGACAAAACGCGTTGTTTATCAAATAAGGCTTCACGCAAAGACATGGTTAAATCTTGGCTTTCATTAATTTTGGTAAGAAGTTTTTCATCAAGTTTATTTTCGTAGTTAATTTTTTTACTAATTTCGGCAACAAATTTCGAAACCGATTCCATTAAATCAGCATCAAAATCGGTGCGAGCCTCTAAAATTGCAACGAAAACTTTGGAGGCATTAGTAAAAATCATCGGAAATTGCTTGATTTTTTTGACGGTTTCAGAAATTACTCTACTATCAAAATATCGGAGACTAAAAAGAGTTTTTTCGGTCAAGATAAAGGACATTTCATGTTCTTCAAGATTTCGTGAATTTTGGTTAATATTAACGAATGTGGAGTTAATTTTGATAATTCCGGAATTTTCTAAGTAGCGTGATGAAGTTTCAATTTCTTCTTGCTGTTGCTTGGTTGGGAAAGTTATGCCAAAATATTCTTCAACCTCGCGAATTTGTCCAATTGTAGGTTCTTGCAAATCCACCCATGCAATATTATTGCGGATATCGCCAATATTTGGCAACTCCTTCAGCGAAAGCACTTTAGTTTGTGAATAATGCGGTAGCTGAAAAATGCGGATCATAATTTATTCTTTTCTAGGTTTGAAAAATTTTTTGAATTTTATGTATTCATTCGCTAAAATCAACATAAATTTCCAAAAATTATTTAAAAATTTGTTCCCAAGTTAAAGTTAAATCTTTGAGTGCGATCTTGCTTTGCTTGCTGTAAAATCTTTGAGAAATCTAAGCGGATTGGTCCAACTGGCGATGCCCATGCAATACTTAAGCCAACCGATGAACGATATTCTGCTTTGTCCAATATTTCATTTTGAGTCTTTAAATTTTTTTCAACTCCCGTAAGCACGCCATTATCCCAAAATAACGCTCCATAAATTCCAAGTTCGCGAGGTAGACCGAGGGGAAATCTAAATTCTGCAGTACCAACATAATATTTTTTTCCACCCAAAGGTTCGCCATTGACAGTGCGCGGACCCATCCCAAAAAAATCAAAACCGCGGAAGTCATTGCCCCCTAAATAAAAATTATTTTGTATTAAAACATCTTCGCCAATACCCTCGATAAGTCCGGCATTACCAGTGAATCTGAGGATAAAATCATTATTAATAGTTGGAATAAAATAACCAATTTTTCCATTATATTTAATATTTCTTACATTGCCACCAACCCCATTATAAACGGTGCTAAGTGAAACAAAATAGCCATTTCTAGGATCAAATCGATTATTAGTTTTGTCGTAAATAAAGCTATTTTCAATCGCTGAATAAATATAATTTCCTTGAAGCATTTTTAGGGTTATTGAGGAATTTGATCCGATATTTCCAACTTCTTGAGAATTATATGAATAGCTAATTAAATGATCAAAAAATTCGGTGATACTATAATTTGCATTAAGGCGAAAACCTGAATTATACATATCAAAATCGCGACCATTTCTTCTAGTGCTGGTGGTTCTATATAAATTAATGCCAACATCAATTGGTCTATCTAAAAAATATGGTTTGGTATAATCGACACTGGCATTAAGATTGGCAAAAGAGCGTTGAACATTTAAACCAATTTTTCTTCCAGTGCCAAATAGGTTATTTTCACGAATTCCAGCATTAACATTAAAGCGGTCAAATTGCGAGAATCCAACGCCCAAAGATAGTTCGCCAGTGCGTTTTTCTTTGACGGTGATTTCGACATCAACTTGATTGGTATCACCAATTCTTTTTTGATTTAGTTCAACTTTTTCAAAAAAACCAAGATTTTCTAACCTTTGTTTGGAGCGATTAATTTTGTTCAAATTAAAAGGATCACCCTCAATAATTCTAAGCTCTCGACGAATTACTTTGTCGATGGTTCTAGTATTGCCAAAAATTTTAATTTGATTAATATAAACCCTTGGAGTTTCTTCAATTATAAAATCAATATCGATGGTTTTATTCTTGATATTTCTTTTTAAAATTGGCTCAATATTGGCAAAAGCATATGATTTTTCTGACATGACCTCCATCATCTTGTCAATTGATTGTTCAATGTTTTGGGCATTGTAGATTTCGCCAGATTTAAACAAAATATTTTTGTATAAAATTTCTGAATCAAAATTGGTAATTCTATTATCAATATTTATTTCTCCAAAATTATATTTAATACCTTCTTCGAGTAAAAAAGTTATAAAAAAAGAGTCTTTATTTTTGTTGATTTGTGCCATTGAAGAAATGATATTAAAATCTGCAAAACCATTATTGTTATAAAATCTTTTTAGCAATTCCTTATCATATTCAAGGCGGTCTGAGTCATATAAATCAGAGTTTGATAAAAATTTCCACCAAATGGTTTTTTTAGTTGAGATTTGTTCTTTTAATTCACGGTCGGCAAAATTTTCATTGCCAACGAAATAAATCTCACCAATTTTGGCTTTGGGTCCTTCGTTAATTTCAAATATTAATTCAATTCGATTATTATCTTTGGGCACAATTTTAGTTTCAATTTTTGTTAAAAAACGGCCACTTTTAAGATAAATATTTTGAATACGCTTAAGGTCGTTTTGTAATTTATTTTGCGAAAACACACTACGTTTTTTTAAGGAGATTTCGGCTTGCAAAATTTCGTCATCAATTTTTTTATTGCCGATGAATTTGGTTTCAAATATGATTGGGTTTTCGCTAAGGTTAATATAAATTTTTTTGTTAAGATAATTTATTTCAACCTCATTAAAAAGCTCACTTTCAAGCATTTGCTTGGAGATTTTATCTAAATTTTCCTGAAGATTTTTGTCAATTTTAAGATTTTCAAAAAACTGTTTTACCGAGATTTCATCAGTTCTCTTAAGACCGTTTATCACCAAAAGATTATCGATATTATTTTGAGAAAAACTTGGAAAAGCAAAAAAAAATGATAGTAAAATCAAATGAAAAATTCGGCGATTAAATTTTATTTTAGTAAATGTTATTTTTTCAAGAAGCCTTGATTTATCAATTGACATCAGTGATTTTTAAGGAAATTTTTTAAAAAATATTAGTTGGTAAAAATGTTGTTAAAATCTCGAACTTGACATTAACTTATAAAATCAATAAATTTAATGTTAATAAATTAATTTTAAACTATTATTTAATTTAATTAATTTTATCTTTGGTTTTGCTTTAACAAAACTGTTTTTATTACATTATTTGTACGAATTAACGGTTATGTTAAATTATTTTTTTCTAATTACCTTATTTTTATTTAGCTTTTTAGCCAATGTAAATCAAGTTTTGGCTGATAATTTTTTTAGGTCAAAATTTGCCAGCTATTCTAGAAATAATGTATCAGTTGTTGGTTCATCAACGCTTTACCCTTTTATTTCGATAGTCGCTGAAACCTTTGGTCGAGAAACTAAATTTCGCACCCCAATCATCGAGGCAACTGGCACGGGTGGGGGTTTCAAACTGTTTTGTTCTGGCGCTGGTTATGATTATCCAGATATTGTCAATGCATCACGATTAATTAAAAAAAGTGAAATTGAAAAATGTCATCAGCATCAAGTAAATTTTGGAGAAATAAAAATTGGCTATGATGGAATTGTCCTTGCAAATTCAGTTAAAGGTATCAAATTTTCGCTTACTAAGGAGCAAATTTTTTTAGCTCTTGCTGAAAATATTTTTGATGATAAAGAAAATTTGGTAAAAAATTTTTACAAAAACTGGAGTGAAATTGACAAAAGATTGCCAAATTTGCCCATAAAAATTTATGGCCCGCCTTCAACATCTGGAACCCGCGATGCTTTTGTGGAGTTGGTGATGATTGAATATTGCTCAAAGCAAACCAATTTTCAAAACAAATATCAAAATCCTGAAATTTTACATAAAAAATGCCAAGTTATTCGTTCCGATGGAATCTTTGTTGAAGGGGGTGAGAATGATAATTTGATAGTACAAAAACTTAAAAATGATGAAAATGCTTTGGGAATTTTTGGATTTAGTTTTTTGCAAGAAAATTCTTCAAAAATTCAGCCTGCAACTATCGATGGCGTTGTTGCCAACTTTGAAAATATTGCCACGCAAAAATACAAAATTTCTCGACCACTTTATGTTTATTACAAAATCGAACATTTAAATTTAATTAATGGTTTAAAAGAATTTTTACAAGAAATTGCAAACAAAAACACAATCGGTAGCGATGGCTACCTGATGCAAGCCGGACTCATACCACCATCTAATCAAGAAATTGAAAAGAATGAGGTTGAGTTGCGAAAAAATTTGTAGAAATTTTTTCGTAGTTATCGAGGTCGTCACTTACCAAATTATTTTTAATTTGGCTAACTTGATAGATTTCTCTTCTTTAACTATCAAAATTCGTAAACTATGATTTTTATTCCTTTAGCAGTAATAGTTACGTTATCGGTAGTTAGTTCTTTAACATAATTGATAACAAACTTATCTTTTATTTAAAAAAAGATAGAGAGGTTTATCCAAGTGATAATCTCTAATTGCTTATGCCCGCCAAAGAAATTTCTTTGGCGGGTTTTTTTATGCCTGTTTTTAATATAAATTCAATATTTATAATTAATAAAATAGCTATTGATAGTTAAAAAATAAGTTTTAGATTATAATTAAATAAATAATTCTTACTACCAAATATTATAACCCAAATATTCTTAATATGGTTGCCAAAATTAAAACTTTTGCCTTTAATGGCATTACAGCATTGCCAGTTGATGTTCAGGTCAAAATATCATCGGGCAAATCAATTTTTACTATCGTTGGCTTACCAGACAAATCTGTCGGCGAGTCTAAAGAAAGAGTTAGGGGAGCCATAACCTCATCTGGCTTATCTTGGCCATTTGAAAAGATTACAGTAAATTTGGCGCCTGCCGATTTACAAAAAGAGGGTGGGCATTTTGATTTAGCCATCGCTCTTGGCATAATGGTTGAAATTGGTGTCATCTCGCAAGATTTAATTAATAAATATTTTGTAATGGGGGAATTGTCGCTTGATGGTTCAATAAATTCAGTGGGCGGAATTATTTCCTCGGCAATTTCGGCAAATCAATATAATTGCGGTTTAATATGTCCAGCTTTAAATGGCAAAGAAGCGGTATGGGCAGGCGATATTGAGGTAATTGCCTCGCCAGATATTATTTCGTTAGTAAATCACTTGAAGGGTGAGCAAATTCTTAACCGCCCAGAAAATAACTATCAAGATAATCGACAATTTAACAATGATAATTACCTTGATTTCGTTGATGTAAGGGGGCAGGAAAGTGCCAAAAGAGCATTAGAAATATCGGCTTGCGGTGGTCATAATATTTTAATGATTGGTTCACCTGGAACTGGAAAATCAATGTTAGCTTCCAGATTGCCAAGTATTTTACCAGATCTAGATTTAATGGAAATTTTGGAAATTAATATGATTGCCAGCGTTAGCGACAAAATAAAAGATGGTAAATTAATTTTAAATCGACCATTTCGAGAGGTTCATCATTCTTGCTCAATGTCGGCAATGGTTGGTGGTGGAGTTAAAGCAAAGCCAGGTGAGGTTTCTTTTGCTCATCATGGGGTTTTGTTTCTTGATGAATTGGCTGAATTTCCAAGGCAGGTTTTAGATTCCTTGAGGCAACCGCTTGAAAGCGGAGAGGTAAATATTTCAAGGGCAAATTCATGTGCAAAATATCCAGCTGATTTTCAGTTGATATGCGCCATGAATCCTTGTAGATGTGGCAATTTAGGCGATGCCAGCAAAGAATGTAAGCGAGCGCCGATTTGTGGCGAAGAGTATAAAAATAAAATTTCTGGACCATTACTTGACCGCATTGATATTGTTGTCGAAGTAGCTAGATTCGATTATTTTAGTGAAAAAAATTACAACGACTCCTCATGGCGTGAATCTTCTGTGGTTATTAAAGAAAGGGTTAATCAGATTAGGGAAATCCAAAAAAATCGTTTTAATCAATATGAAGAATTTAAGCAAATAAAAATGCTTAACTCCAAAATTTTTGGAAAATTTCTAGAAATTTTTTGTAAAATCGACGAGCAATCAAAAAAAATTTTAGAAAATTTTGTCACTAAAAATAAAACTTCAATTCGAGGCATTAGCAGAATTCTTAGAGTAGCTAGAACAATAGCTGACATGGATTTTGCTGATTCAATATCAACCAAACATCTGTTAGAGGCAATCTCTTACAGAAGAAAAATTTAATTATATGAAAATGAATATATTTGACCTATTAAGTGAAAAAGATAGCAAATTAGTTTCTCCATTAAAAATTCCAGAAACAATAAATTTGGCAAAATTTAACAATGACTCATCAAAGTCGCAGGATTATTCTGGAAGAAGATTTCATTTTTTTAATGAAGAAAGTGAAAGAGTAGAAACAATTAATTTTTCTGATTTAAAAGAAGCAGATAAAGAAAGATTAAATGATTTAAAAAAGATTGTTGATGATTTTTATACGGATGATAAATTTAATTACGCTATGTTCTTAACAAAAACTGGTTTAGGATTTTCTTTAAAATATTTAGAATTAACAGCGCAGAATTCAAAGGTAATTGATCCCCAATCAGCTAAAAAAATACTTGATGATGCTAGCAAATTTAGCAAAATCACCAGTGATTTTTGTGACCCAGCAGAAATTGAAAATCAACCAAAACAACCTTCTAGTGCAACTCCAGTAATGAGCTATTCAACTTATTTAGGATCGATGCTTGGGAGAGGTGAAATTCCAACTTTAGATGATTCTATTGCAAGCAAATCCGATTCTTCAATCCTTCCACCAAAAATAGATGGTAGCACAACTCCAAGAATTAACAATTTTAATTTTTATTCAACTTTATTGGTCGAAGGTGTAAGTGAAGCTCCAGATATAAACCATAATTCAAGCCAATCAAGCTCTCCAATCTCTCCATTAGAAAGTAATGGTGGCGAAGTGAGAAGAATAGAGCCTTCTCAAACAACAAAAGATTCATTATCAGAAGGTGAAAGTGAAAAAATTAATTCCAAATTCAATATTGAAAATGAAAATGAAAAGAATATCAATATTGATTTAAAAGTTCTCTATGGACCCAATAATGATTTGGTTAAATTTAAGCTTAACTCAAATAGCTTAATTGAATTTTATTTAAAATTCAAAACCGATAATGAAGGTGATAAAAGTTCGTATATTGTTTTTAATGATAAGACTGTAAGTTTTGATAAGGTTAAGATTGCTGATAAAGATTTGCCTAGCGAGGTTAAGGGAGAGATTCTATCGATTTTTGAAATAGGTAATTTTTTAAAAACTCATTTTCCAACAGCTCTTCAAACTCAAATAAATCAAAAAACCGAAGCGGAAGCTTTGTCACCAAGTTCAAGATTACATGGGGGGAGTGCTGATATTTTGAGGGAAGCAAAATCAAATCAGAGGCAATTTAATTACTAGCTTATTCAACAATTATACATTCTGACCTTGATTTTTGAGACTGGGCAATAAAGTTTTCGCAAAATTCTTCGGCATCAACTTGATTAAAAAAGTCACCAATTTGTAGGCGATAAAAAATACCTCTTTTTCCAAGATCAGCCTCTTCAATGTAATATTTAGTTTTGTTGAAAATTGTTGGATATTTTTGACTTAATTTGCGGTAATATTCTTTGCAACTTTCTGGAGAAGACATGGCGGAAACCTGAACCCTTATTGAGCCTCTTTTGCGAACGGTTTTTGCGCTGTTTGGTTTTGGAGTCTCGGCAATTTTATTTTTGGCGATTTGTTGAATCTTTTGTAATTCATTTTTTTGTTTATCACTTATTTCGCTAGGTTTTTTTTCGGCATTTTCTTTGGAATCATCAACTGGTTTTGGACTCTCCTCTTCTTCCTCTTCATTATTTTCAATGACAACATTTGGTGCTTTTTTGTTGTCGCGAGCATTTTTTGGAGGGTAGGCGGGTTCAATATTTTGGTTAATTTTAATTTCTTCTTGAACAATATTATTATTTTTATTGCCAAAAATATCTTCATAAATTGAACGATTTACAACTCTAGTTTCATCCTTGTCATTATAGTCGCTATCTTCATATATTTTGATTGGTTGGGCGGGAGATTTGATGGTTTCTATTTCT
>JBMSPZ010000022.1:0-13611 GCA_049423025.1 Rickettsiales bacterium | reverse complement strand
TCATAAGATTTATACGAGTGTCCTGCTGCCTCTAAATAAAATTTAGCTTGAGAAATAACATTTTTTAAAGACTTCATGCCACCTTTGCGATCAACACCAATGCCACTCATAAACTTCAAAAACCAGCCATAAAATGGAATTTTTTCTAATTCTTTTTTATAGGCATATACAGGGCGATTTAATATCAAATGCATCACCACAGTTTCCCACATTGATTGATGCTTACAAGCATAAATACAGGGTTCATTGAGGATATTTTCTTGACCTATAATTTTATATTCAATTTTGCAGAGTTTTTTTAAAACATAGAATGAAAATTGTGACCAAATTTTAGCACCATAATCGCCAATTTTTTTGCTTTTAAAAATAAATGCGGGTAGCAAGAAAATAATCGGAATAATCGCTCCCCAACAATTGATGAATATTACAAATAATAACGATTTAAGATATTGCATTGAGTTATTTTAATTGCCTTGGGAAAGAGTTAAAATTTTGCGTAAAGGGTTGAAAATTGGGTGATGGTGGTGCCGGATGTCGGGTTTGAACTGACGACCTACTGTTTACAAGACAGTTGCTCTACCGCTGAGCTAATCCGGCTATGATATAAATTTTAGAATCTAAAAGTTAATTTTACAATCAAATATTTAAAAAAATATTCGGATTATAACTTTGTTAAAAGCATAATCCGAATATTTTGACCTAGCTATTTTTTAACTGGAGCTGTAGCTGGGGCAGGAACTGCAACTGGAGCAGCAGCTGGAGCGGTACCAGCATTTTCTTCAGCTTTTTTAGCTTTTTTAGCTTTTTTAGCTTTTTTAGCTTTTATTTCAGCTTTAGGAGCTTCGGCTGGTGCAGCAGCGTTAGCAACAGCTGGAGCAGCAGCTGGAGCAGCAGCTGGAGCTGGGGTTTGTGCATTAGCAACAGAAGCAAACATTGCAACGATTGCAATAATTAGTGAAAATTTTTTCATATTATATAAAATTATTTTGTTTAGGATTATGCTTTTATTAAGCTAACATAAATTTTTTAGGTTTACATCGATGCTTTTTTAAAATGCACTAGAATTTTATTTTTTAAAAAAAAAATTGTCAATATATCTGTTAATAAATTACATTAAAAATAAATGGAATAAATTTAATGTAATAAAAAATCAATTAACTCATTAAGAATAATAGATTTTTTGCCAAATATTTTTATATGAGATTTGGCTTGTTCTTTTAAAAGAATTAATTGCTTTTGGCAATTATCGATGCCAATTATATCGACAATGCTGGTGTTTTTTTTGGGTTTTTTGTGAGCAATTTCGTCAATTTCGGTTTTGCCAATATCCATTCCTTGATGATCCAAAATATCATCTTTAATTTGAAACGCCAAGCCTAAATCATTAGCAAAAAACCTGATAGCTTTTCTGTCATTTTGACTAGCATTTGCAATAACGGCACCCAATTCTGATGAAGCCTTAAATAATTCTCCAGTTTTAAGGCGATGGATATTTGCAATTAATTCTTTAGAAATTGTTTTTTGAGAATTTTCAATATCAATCATTTGTCCACCAACCATTCCCTTATATCCGATTGCGTTTGATAAAACCCTAATCATTTCAATCTTGATATTATTGTCTTTAATTTCATTGGTTGATGCAATTATTTCAAAAGCCAATGTAAGCAATCCATCGCCAGCTAGAATTGCAGTGGCTTCGTCAAATTTTTTGTGATTAGATAATTTTCCTCTTCGGTAATCATCATTATCCATTGCTGGCAAATCATCGTGAATCAAAGAATAGACATGGACAAACTCAACTGCACAAGCAACATCGAGACAATTGCTCACTGGATAATCAAAAATATTTGCCACCGACATCAATAAAAATGGTCGAATTTTTTTGCCGGTTGACAAAGCCGAATATCTCATGGCTTCCACAATTTTTGAATCTTGATTCTTAACCGTCAATAACTCATCCATCCTTTTATTAAGATGGTAGCTTGATGCAAGCATTGCTTCCTTAAGATTAGAGAGCTCCATAATTATTTTAATGATTTTTCTAAATATTTTCCAGTAACTGAATTTTTGTCTTTGGCAATTTTTTCTGGAGTACCTTCGGCAACAATGTAACCGCCTTTCTCGCCCCCACAAGGGCCGATATCTATAATCCAATCTGCGGTTTTTAAAACATCTAAATTATGCTCAATAACTAAAATAGAATTACCTGATTCCACCAGCTTATGCAATACTTTTAGCAACTTATTGATATCTTCAAAATGCAATCCAGTTGTGGGTTCATCAAGTATATACAAGGTGTCACCTGTTGCCTTTCTACTTAACTCTTTAGCCAATTTAATCCTTTGTGCTTCACCGCCAGATAAGGTGGTGGCGCTTTGACCTATCTTGATATAACCAAGACCAACATCGCACAAAGCCTTAAATTTATCTTGAATATGAGGCATTTGTGCAAAAAAATTATAGGCATCTTCGGCGGTCATTTCTAAGATATCCGAGATTGATTTATCTTTATATCTTATTTCAAGGGTTTCGCGATTATATCTCTTGCCATGACAGGTTTCGCATTTAACATAAACATCTGGCAAGAAATGCATTTCAATTTTTATTACTCCATCGCCTTGACAAGTTTCGCACCTTCCGCCCTTAACATTAAAAGAAAATCTTCCGACCTTATATCCGCGGGCTTTTGACTCGGGTAAATTTGCATAAAATTCACGAATAAAACTAAAAGCACCAATATAAGTACATGGGTTAGAACGAGGTGTTCTGCCGATTGGGGATTGATCAATTTCAATAATTTTATCAATTAAATGATGTCCAAATAGACCCTGATAAGGTCCCGGCATAACTCTTGCCTTATTTACAATTTTATTTAAGGCTGGATATAGGGTTTTGATAATCAAGCTGGATTTTCCACCACCAGAAATTCCGGACACCGCCACAAATACTTTTAATGGCAAATTCAGATCAACATTTTTTAAATTATTTAAAGTAGCCCCTTTTAATTTAATCATTTTTTGAGTATCGATTTTTCTTCTTTTAGTAGGGATTTCGATATTCTTTTTGCCACTCAAATACTGCCCAGTAATGCTATTATCATCGGCAATTACAAAATCTGGCTTGCCTTGTGAAATTATTTTTCCACCATGAATACCTGCACCCGGTCCAACATCGATAAGATATTGAGCTTCTCTCATCATTTCTTCATCATGTTCAACCACAATAACAGAATTGCCAAGGTCGCGTAAATTTTTTAGAGTCTGGATTAATTTATTATTATCGGATTGATGTAGACCAATAGAGGGCTCGTCTAGTACATACAAAACTCCTGACAACCCCGAACCTATTTGCGAAGCCAATCTTATTCGCTGAGCTTCGCCTCCTGATAGGGTTCCAGCTTCACGATTTATTGTTAAATATTCTAATCCGACATTTGATAAAAACCCAAGTCTACGCGATATTTCTTTGAGCAATCTTTCGGAAATTTGTTTTTGCATTGGGGTTAAATATTTTGGCAAATCATTAAACCATTCAATAGATTTTTCAACTGACATTGCCGTAACTTCACCTATATGTTTGCCAGCAATTTTTATTG
Organism: Rickettsiales bacterium; assembly: GCA_049423025.1. GTDB lineage: Bacteria > Pseudomonadota > Alphaproteobacteria > Rickettsiales > UBA1997 > CAILUF01. The sequence goes on along the minus strand of JBMSPZ010000022.1, from coordinate 10,016 downwards.
ACAATGCTTGTTCATTAAGCCTGTAGCCATTACATGAATCGCATTTTTTATTGGCTTGATATTTTACAAATTCGTCACCTTCATCTTCGGCAACTTTTTCTTCAAGTCTTTTTTTAAGGTTATTTACGATTCCATCAAAGGTTTTCTTTACTTTAATTGACTTAAGTCCATCTTCAATTTTTAATTCAATTTCTTCACCAGCTGTGCCATAAAAAATTTTATCCTTAACTTCTTTTGATAAGGTTTTAAATGGAACATCGAGACTAAATTTATAGTGATTTGCCATGGCGGTTAAAATCTGCATATAAAATCTTTCTTGAACGCCTTGCCAAATAGAAATTGCACCTTGTCTTAATGATAAATTTTCATCTTCAACCAACAAATCTACATTAAAATATTTTTCTGTTCCAAGACCATCACATTTTTTACAAGCTCCAAAAGGGGAGTTAAAAGAAAATAATCGTGGCTCAATTTCGGCAATAGTAAAGCCCGATTCTGGGCAGGAAAATTTTTCACTAAACAAAATAATATCACCAACTTTTGCAGTTAGTAGCTCATTATTATCAATATTATCTGGTTTTTTTGAAGTTTTTTTAGTTTTTTCTTTGGTTAAATTTTCATCCTCGGGGAAACTAACAATTTCAACATAAATCAAACCATCAGCAATTTTTAAAGCATTTTCAACCGAATCCGAAACTCTATTTCCAAGATCTTCAGAAATTACAATTCTATCAACAACTATTTCGATATTATGTTTTTTATTTTTGTCGAGCTGAGGTAAAACTTCGTTTAAATCATGGATTTTTCCATCAATTTTAATACGCTGAAAACCTTGTTTTCTTGCTCCCATCATTTCTTTGCGAAACTCGCCTTTAGTGCCACGAACTATTGGAGCCAAAATATAAATTCTAGTTTTTTTAGGAAGTTGCAAAATTTTATCAACTATTACAGATGCTGACTGACTTTGTATAGGTTTACCTGTTACTGGAGAATATGGGACGCCGATTCTAGCAAATAATAATCGATAATGATCATATATTTCTGTGACCGTTCCAACTGTTGAACGCGGATTTCTTGAAGTAGTTTTTTGGTCGATGGCAATAGCAGGCGAAAGCCCAGTAATAGATTCTACATCTGGTTTGTCTTGCATATCTAAAAACTGACGAGCATAGGAAGAAAGGCTTTCAATAAATCGTCTTTGTCCTTCGGCATAAATGGTGTCAAATACAAGAGAAGACTTTCCCGAACCGCTTAAACCCGTAACCACTACCAATTCATTTTTTGGGATTTCAATATTTACATTTTTTAAATTATGTTCTTTGGCGCCAACAACTTTGATAAATTTCTCTTCCATTTTTTAAGATTTTTAAATTTAATTTTAAGGGATTTATTTTAGTGAATTATATTAATAACATATAGCAAAAAAATATGCTATTAGTTTTTTAGCTTTACAATGTTAAAATTAATTTTTCGCGATAAAATTCATATTTATAAAATCTTTTTAAAAAGCTCATACCAAGCAACGGAACCGATAAATCTGATTCGGTGATTGAAGCCTCAACATTGTAAAATTTTACACCTGAAACATCAATTTCATCAATATTTATACTTGCTCCTCGCACCTGACCATTGGCTGTTTTAAAGATTTTGTCATAATATAAATTTCTAAAATCAATACCGATTTCTTCGGCAATTTTTTTATCAATCACAGTTTCACTGGCTCCCGTATCAATCATAAAACGGATATTTTTGTTATTTAGTTTTAAATTGATGTAAAAATGACCATCGGCAGAGAGAGCAATAGTAATTTGCTCATGATTTTTTATTACTGCTTTTGATGGAAATAATTCTGAAGAAACACGATTTTTCACATCCCCAAATTCATAGCGAAAACTATATAAAATTATTACAAATAATATAATTACAACCCAGATTAAAATATATTTCAAAATTAATTTTGCGGGCATTTCTTTGCGTGAAAAACCCATACAAATCAAGGCAATAACAATTATAATATAAATGACATTTGCCATTTGCGATCCAGAAAAATCGTTATAATTATTTAACATTTTAATAATTTTTTTAAATGATCTAAAACTATATAATTTTCTTCATCTTTGCCGATGCTTAATCTTAAAAAAGAAGGCAGTCCATAGCCTGCGACTTCTCTTAAAATAATTCCCTCATTCAACAATTCTTGATTGATTTTTTGGGCATTAATTGCCGAAAAAAAGTCAATTAAAATAAAATTTGCAATCGATGGATAAGCCTGCAAATTGGCAATTTGCTTAAATTCGTCGGCAAAAATTTTTAGCCATTTAGAATTATGCTGTTTTGAAGCTAAAGTAAAATCATCGTCATCTAAGGCATATAATGCGCTAATTTGCGCTGGTCCAGAGACATTAAAAGGTCCACGAACTTTATTTAAAATATTAGCAATTTCAAGTGAAGAGTAGCTCCAACCTATTCTAAGTGAGGCAAGACCATAAATTTTTGAGAAGGTTCTGGTTAAAATTACATTCGGAAATTTATCGACAATCTCAAACCCATTGTAATAGTCATCCACATCGACATATTCTTCATAAGCATGATCTAAAACCAGCAAAATATTTGAAGGAATTTTAGTTATTAATTCTAAAATTTCATTTTTGTTTAAATAAGAGCCCGTTGGGTTATTTGGGTTTGCTAAAAAAATAATTTTAGTTTTTTGAGTAATGGCATTTAAAATATTATCGATATCGGTTTTTAAGTTTTTTTCCAAAACCTTTATGGCTTTTGCTCCAACTCTTTGCGCGGAAATTGGATACATTAAAAAACCATGTTCGGTATAAATAATTTCATCATCAACCGAGGCAAAAGCTGAAGTAATAAGAGCTAAAATCTCGTCAGATCCAGCACCACAAACAATTTTATTGGCATCAATTTGATTTTTTTGGGCTAATTTTTCTCGCAAATTTGTACATGATCCATCTGCATATCTAAACACATCTTTAGCATGTTCAATATATTTTATTAAAGCTTTAGGACTTGCTCCAAGAGCATTTTCGTTGGATGATAATTTAATGATGTTTTTATTTTTTGATTTTGCTTGAGACTTACCCGGAACATAATTATTGATATCAAGTAAGTATTTATGTGCTTTTGGATACATATTAATCGCGAATTAATTTTAATAAAAATTCAACATTTTCAATTGGAGTTTGCGGTAAGATTCCATGACCTAAGTTAAAGATAAAAGGTTTATTTTCAAAGGTTTTAAGGATTTTTCTTACTTCATTTTCGATGATTTTTTTATCACCAAAGGCCAAGATAAAATTATCAAGATTTCCTTGAATTATTTTATTATTTTTTTCGTAAATATTTTCTATTGCCCAATTTAAATCAAGATTTTGGTCAATTGCCAAGCCATCGCTATTAACCTTTTTTGCAAAAATCTCATAACCAGTTCCAATTGCTTTTGGAAAATAAATTACTGGAATTTCAGGATGATTTAATTTTAAATAATTAACAATTTCAATTGCTGGATTTATTACCCATTTTTCCAAGAGAGTAGGTGGCAAAATTCCCGCCCATGAATCAAAAATTTTTACAATATTTGCTCCAGCTTTAATTTGCGAAGTTAAATATATTTTTAAACTTTCGGTTAAAATTTTAATAAGATTAGTAAATTCATCTTCATTTTTTAGAGATAATTGACGTATTTTTTCAAAATTTTTTGAACCGCCACCCTCTAACATATAACAAGCTAAAGTCCATGGTGCTCCACAAAAACCAATCAAATCAACATTTTTATCTAATTTTGATCTGGTAAGATTTATAGCTTCATAGACTGGTTTTAAATTTTTATCTATATTTTGAGTATTTAATTTTAAAACATCGCTTTCTAAGTTAAAATTAGCTAATTTTGGACCATGATTTTTTACAAAATCAACCTTAACTCCTAAAGCATCTGGAATTACTAAAATATCTGAAAAAATAATTGCTGAATCAAAATTAAATCTTCTAATTGGCTGAAGAGTAACTTCGCAAGCTAATTGTGGATTATAACATAAATCTAAAAAATTGTTAATTTTAGATCGAACTTCTAAATATTCTGGTAAATATCTACCAGCTTGACGCATAATCCAAATTGGTGGTTTAGAATATGATTTTTTATCTTTTAAAATATTAAATAATTTATTCATTATATTTAGATGTAATTAATAGGTGATGTTAATATCTTAATAAACATTTATTAACAAGTTATTAACAATTTTACCAACATTAAAATTATTGTAAATAATGCATTTAATAAAGTTATTAACATTTTTAAAATGGTTAAAAAAAAGTTATTAACATTAATAAATTTGTTGATAAAATGTTAATATTGTTAATAAGTTTTTCTTTAAAAAAATATGTTTAATAAGTTGGGTTTTATTAACAAGTTATTAACATTTTATTAACATAGTTATTAACAATGGAAAAAATAATATTTAAAAAACTACAAGAAGCCTTTGAACCAGAGTTATTGGAGGTTGTTAATAACTCTCATCTTCATAGTCGACATTTTGCTGTTGAAAATCTTCAACATCATAATCAAACTCATTTTTTGGTGAAAATTTCGGCAAAATCTTTTGCCAATAAACCAAAAATTTCAATTCATCGCCAAATAAATAATTTACTCAAAGATGAATTTAAAAATGGCCTTCATGCTCTTGAAATAAAAGTTATATGAATAAAAAAATTAAATTATTTCTTTTTTTGTTGTTTGTAACTTCATCATGTTCAAGTTTACAGAAAAAAAATCCAATTATCGAGGAAGCCCCGAAAAAAAATAATGTTTATTTTAAAATTAAACCAAAGAAATTATTTGATTTAAAAGAAGGGGTAAAGCATGTAATTTTGGGAATAAAATGGTGTAATTTAAATTCAGAAAAATGTAAAGGCGGTTTTACTAGCTATCATTGTAGTTTTGATGACGATAAAAGTTTATGCGGTGATCTTGAAAAAGAATTCAAAGAAGCTAAAATTATAAAAGAATATGAAAGTTTTGATTATACAAAACTTTTTTTAAAAAACGGAATATGGTACATAGATAGTATTCAAGAAATTTCAAATAATAAATTTGATAAAAAAATATCCAAAATAAAAAATCTTAACAACGATTTATATTTTAATAGTCAAAAATTTTTGACAAACCCAACTTTAGAATTAAAAAAAGATAATCAATTTGCAAGAATAGTTGATTTAATTGGTTTTGGAAGTATAGCTTTTGCAGAAAATATGAAGCCTTCAACCCCTGAAGAGTTCATGGTAGCGGGAATTTTTTTGGTTAATGGAGTGTTTTTTATGTCAGTTGGTCGATCCATAAATTATATCAGCACAAAAGATTTTGGTTTTATAAATAATTTTTCAACTATACAAAATAAAGATACGAGCAAAAATATCGATAATTTTTTAAGTTTTGAGGTCAAGGAAAATCAAGTCGTAAATTTAGGAGATATTGAAATGTTAATAAGAATAAAAGGTGGAAAAGGTGCGCAAAGAAGGGAAGGTTTGGTTGATTTAGAATTTAGAAATGATCTAGGAAAAATTTTAAAAAAAGATGTAGATTTGAAAAATATTAAAATCATTTACCAAGAGCCTAAAACAGGCAATTTAATTGGTAAATTTGGTGGTGGATTTTTTTAAAAAATCTATTTTTTATTTTTGGAATCAAGTAAAGAAATTTCTTTTTTTCTTTCTCTTTCTTCAATTTCTCTGTCAGTTAAATAAGCGGTTTTAACATGTTTAGAGTTCTTCAAAGCATCCTTATTAATCGATATTGATTTAATATTTTTTTGCGAAGGAATTTCAAACATTGAATCAAGTAAAATATTTTCAACTATAGCACGAAGACCTCTAGCGCCAGTTTTTCTTTCAATGGCGTTTTTGGCAATTTCATCAAGCGCTTCTTCTTCAAAATTTAGCTCAACCCTATCAAGGTTAAATAATTTTTGATATTGTTTTACAATTGAATTTTTTGGTTCAACTAAAATTTGCTTTAAATCTTCTTTGGTTAAGCCGTCAAGAGGCGAGATGATCGGAAGTCTACCGACAATTTCAGGAATTAGACCAAATTTAATTAAATCATCAGGTTCAACATTACGAAAAATATCTTTTCTTGCATAATCTTCTTTTTCTCTGACATCGGCACCAAAGCCAATTGAAGAGCCAGCACCTCTTTTGGAAATAATTTTTTCTAAGCCCGAAAAAGCTCCAGCACAAATAAATAAAATATTTTTGGTATCTATTTGGACATATTCTTGCTGAGCTGATTTTCTACCAGGTTGAGTCGGAACCGAAGCAACGGTTCCTTCAATAATTTTTAATAAACCTTGTTGAACGCCTTCTCCAGAAATATCTCGACGAGAATTATCTTCAACTTTTCTAGCGATTTTATCAATTTCATCAATGTAAACTATGCCTCTTTGGGTTTTTTCAATGTCATAATTGGCTGATTGTAATAGTCTAGAAATTATGTTTTCTACATCGTCGCCAACATATCCAGCTTCGGTTAATGAAGTGGCATCAGCCATAGTAAAAGGAACATCTAAAATTCGTGCTAGAGTTTGAGCAAGAAGGGTTTTACCACATCCGGTTGGTCCAATCATTAAGATATTCGATTTGGCAATTTCAACCCCATCTGAGCCTAAAAAAGTGTTGTCGATTCTTTTGTAATGATTGTAAACTGCCACTGCAAGAACTTTTTTGGCATGATCTTGACCAACAACATAATCATTTAAAATTTTGATTATTTCTTTTGGAGTTGGTTTTTCTCCAGTATTTTTATGAAGTGGTGAGCGTTTGTTTTCTTGCTTTAAAATATCCATACCAAGCTCAATGCATTCGTTGCAAATAAAGGCGGTAGGACCAGCAATCAACTTTTTTACTTCGTTTTGCGATTTGCCACAAAAAGAGCAGTGCAAATCTTTTTCTTCGTCATGTTTCTTAACCATTTTGTATAAATTAAATTAATCTTTTTTATGTAAATCTTTATTGGAATCCGGTCTTTTTTCAATTACCTTATCAATAATTCCGAATTCTTGAGCCTTTTGAGGCGACATAAAATTATCTCTCTCCATTGATTTTTCAATAACTGTAATTTTTTGCCCAGTGTGTTTGGCATAAATTTCATTCAATCTTCTTTTTAGAGCTAAAGTTTCTTGGGCGTGGATTTCAATATCAGTAGCCTGACCTTGATATCCGCCACTTGGTTGGTGAATCATAATTCTTGAATTTGGCAAACAAAATCTTTTGCCTTCAGCTCCAGCGCAAAGCAATAAAGACCCCATTGATGCTGCTTGACCAATGCAAACGGTATTGACATCGGGAGTTATATATTGCATAGTGTCATACATTGCCAAGCCAGAAGTAACAACTCCTCCTGGAGAGTTGATATAAAAATATATATCTTTTTTTGGATCTTCCGATTCTAAAAATAACAATTGAGCTACGATTAAAGAAGATACTTGGTCATTGACAGGACCGCATAAAAAAATAATTCTTTCTTTTAAAAGTCTAGAATAAATATCGAATGAACGCTCGCCTTTAGGGGTTTGTTCAATTACCATAGGCACTAAATAATTTGCAAGATCGGGAGTTTTATCAAACATATTTTCAAAATTAAATTTATAGGTATAACTAAATTATAAAGATTTTTTTTTATTGCAACCTTGAAAGTCTTTTTTTTAAAAATTAAATGTTTTAATATAAAAAAACTATAAAATTAATATTAAAATTATGACCGAAAATAATCAAAATAACAATGCAGAATTTTCTGAAGCAAATTCCCAACATCCTTCTGAAAATCATGACGGCAACAACAAATCCAATGGTAATGAACAAAATTTAATTAATAAAATTCAAGAATTGGAGCAAAAAAATACCGAATTAAATGACAAGCTTCTTAGAAATTTGGCTGAAATTGAAAATGTTCGCAAAAGAGCTCGCGAAGAGAGCGACAAAGCTTCAAAATATGCTATCTCTAGCTTTGTTAGCGATTTAGTTGTGGTTTGCGAAAATTTTTTTATGGCTCAAGAAAATTCTCCGAAAAATGAAATCGAAAATAATTCGCTTATAAAAAATTATGCAACTGCAATTGAAATGACACAGAAAGAATTGTTAAAAGTTTTAGAAAAAAATAATGTAAAAAGAATTTTTCCTCTTAATCAAGATTTTGATCATAATTTTCATGAAGCGATTGCTCATATCGAGTCTGACTCTAAGGCGGGGTCGGTGGTTCAGGTGATTCAGGCCGGCTATTCGATTGCAGAGCGCCTTATTCGTCCTGCCTTGGTTGGCGTTGCTAAAGCAAAAGGCGAAGAAAATAATCAATAAAGATACTTGCAAAAATAAAATAAAATTGAATAATTTATTTTGAAGTTATTTAGTGGGATTGTAGCTCAGCGGTCAGAGCAGGACGCTCATAACGTCTTGGTCGTAGGTTCAATCCCTACCAATCCCACCACTAAATGGCTTTAATCTTTGTGCTTGTAATTTCAAAATTACTTGGATAAAATTAACCAAATCAAATTTAAATTTATTTAAGTTTGAATTATTTTAACTAGATTTGTAGGTTCAAAACAGATGTAAATCTTACCTATTTTTCTGCAATTTATTTTCAAAATGCCTAAAGTAAAAACAAATAGCGGTGCAAAAAAACGCTTTCGCGTTACCGGAACTGGCAAGTTAAAACACAAACAAGCTGGTAAAAGACACAATCTTGGTAAAAAAAGCCAAAGACAAATCAGAAATCTTCGTAAAAGTGCCTCGCTTTCCGAGGGTCATAGCGCTAGCATTCTGAAGTTCAAAATGCCATATGATCGTTAATAGCAACACATTTAAATATAAAAATTAGGAGAAATTATGAGTCGTGTAAAAAGAGGTGTAACCAAAAAAGCTCGTCACAAAAAAATATTAAAAATGGCAAAAGGCTATAGAGGAAGAGCCAAAAACTGTTTTAGAATTGCCATACAAAAAGTTGAAAAAGCATTAAGATATGCATATAGAGATCGTAAGGCTCGCAAAAGAGATTTCCGTTCTTTATGGATTCAAAGAATTAATGCTGGCGTAAGAGAGCATAATCTTGTATATTCAAAATTTATTAATGGTCTAAAATTGGCCAAAATCGATTTGGATCGTAAGGTTTTATCTGATCTTGCCATTCATGACAAAAATACTTTTGCTAAAATTGTCGAAAAAGCCAAGAAAGCTTTAGAGGCTTAAGTAAAAAAATTGATTTAATCAATGAAGCTTTATAACGGACTTATCAAATATGGTAACAAAGATCAGATTGATGATGTTATCATAGTTGATAATTCCTTTTCATTTAAGGCTTTAATTTTTAATCCGTTATGGTTTTTTTATCACCGCATGTGGCGAGAATTTCTTTTGCTCATTCTTTTGTCGGTGGTAATTGCATTTCTTCCAATATCTGAAAATGATATTTTATTAATCCAAATTGCCCTATATTTTGCTATAGCCCTAAATTCAAGAACATGGCTTATAGATCACCTCGTTAAACGAAAAAAATATCAGCAAGTTGCCATGGTTTTTGCCAATAATATTACCGAGGCAAAATTAAAATTTATTAATCAAATTATTACCAAAAAATCAATCCAAAATGAAGATGCCTTCGAGCAAATTATCAAAAATATAAAAAAATAATTTCCATATTTTAATTATTAATTTAAGATTAAAGCATAAATTAAATTAATATAAAACATGAAATTAATTGTTATAGATTACGGAGCTGGCAATGTTCAATCAGTGATAAATGCCATCAATCAAATTGATAATTCGCTTCAGATTATCGTTTCCAAAGAAATTTCGGATTTAAAGTCTGCAAATTATTTTATTTTGCCGGGTGTTGGTGCTTTTGGTGATTGTATGGAGGCATTAAAATCAATAGATGGCTTTATTCCAGAACTTAGAAATCAAATTTTAAATTACAAAAAACCTTTTCTGGGTATTTGCGTTGGTATGCAAGTTTTGGC
>JBMSPZ010000021.1:0-13831 GCA_049423025.1 Rickettsiales bacterium | reverse complement strand
GGTTGAAAGCTCTCATCATCAAGCTGTTTCAATTGATAATTTTATCAAGGCGAGTCCACTAGCCAAAAGAATTGCCAAGGAAGAGGGAGTTAATATTAGTGCTATTTCTGGATCGGGTCCGAAAGGAAGAGTGATTAAAGATGATGTGCTTAATTTTGTAAAAAGTGGATCTGCAAAATCAGGTGTGGTTCATCGCCATCCTCAAGAATTTTATGTAATTAAAAATAACAATATTCGCAAAGTTATCGCTAAAAGACTTTTGGAATCTAAGCAAAATGTTCCGCATTTTTATTTGTCTTGTGAACTTAAAGTTGATAAATTAAACGAACTTAGAAATGCCATAAATGAAGTTGCTCCTCATGATGAAAATGGTAATCCTCTTTACAAAATTTCCATCAATGATTTAGTAATCAAGGCCGTTGCCATGGCTTTGAAAAAGGTTCCGCAAGCCAATTCTTCATGGAGCGATGATGGTATTTTAGTTTATAACAATATCGATATTTCTATGGCGGTGGCAATAGATGGTGGCTTGATTACGCCAATTATTAAAAATGCCGACCAAAAATCAATTCAAGAAATTTCTAAAGAAGCTAAAGCACTTGCCAAAAAAGCTCGTGATGGCAAATTGACACCAGAAGAATTTCAAGGAGGAACTTTCTCAATTTCAAATTTAGGAATGTTTGGAATCGATAATTTTTCAGCGATAATTAATCCTCCACAAAGCTGTATTTTAGCTGTAGCTAGAGCAGTTGAAAAGCCTGTAGTTGAGCATGGTCATATTCGAATTGGACATACTATGAATGTTACTTTATCATCAGACCATAGGGTGGTTGATGGAGCGGTTGGAGCTGAATTTTTGAAAGCTCTTCGTCGCTATATTGAACATCCAATTCTAAATATTTTGTAAGGTTTTTTTAAAAAACTCTTGAATTTAAATAATAGCTAATAAATAATAATTAAATTATTTTTTATTTAACTATTTAATTTTACTAACTTAATTTAATATAAACATATGATTAAAACCGTTGAAGTAATCGTTATAATTGCTCTTTTAATTTTCTCTTTCTTTTTAGGTGTCAAATATTCAGATGGCATTAAATCGCGTATGAGCTGGTTACAAACTCAAGATGAACAAGAGGTAGAATTACCAGATTTATCAAATGAAAATGGCGAAGCCCAAATCACTGGTGAAGAGCCAATTGATCCAAATGCTCCTCCTGCAATTGAAAATCTTGATAATGTTGACCCAACTCAAGTTCCAGCACAGCCAGCAGTTCAAGGGCAAGTTGCTCCAGTAGCTCCAGCACCTTCGGCTGATCCTGCGCAAGCGCCAGTTCCGGCTCCAGTTGCTCCAGCTCCTGTTCGCTAAATAAATATTTACACCACAAATAAACCCAAAACTTATTTATCTACTAAAAAACCTTCCCCCTAAATTAGATTAAAATCCCCGTAATTTACTCACTACAACAAACCTAGTTTAAGATTCATGTATTTTTCAAAAATTAATTATTTGAAAATTACCAAAATTAAAATTATTTTCTTTTTGGTTTTTATTTGTCATCATCATGCTTTTGCAGTTGAATCCCGTTCAAAACGCGAAGCAATAACTACCCCAAGGGGTAAAAAATTTTACAAAGGCAACCGAGCCAAACAATATTTGTCATTTACGGGTGGATATTCTTCAGATAAATCTTCGACGAATCAAACTTTTGATAGCCGATATTTATTTCAAGGCTATCGCTTCATTCATGAAGTGAATTTTGACTATAAAATGGATCAAAAAGATGTTGGCACTGGCAATAAAAAACGCTATAACATCAAAACCTCGCAAGCTATTGATTTTACCTTAGCAAATAAAATTCGATTATTTTCATCACAATTTTATGGAGTATTATATCATCGCTTGCTATATGATGAATTATCCAGCTATTACTATGATCATCGCACCGCAGGCGGAGGCGGATATATTTTTTTCAAAGATAAATGGGAGCTTGATGCTGGTATCTCAAATTATGTTGTAAAGGATATGCCAACAAGGGTTGATTTTATTGCTTCTAGTCGAATTAATTTTAAGTTGGCGGATAATCTTACACTAAATCAAAGAAGTTTTTTATTTTTAGACAAAATGAGTGTCGATTATGAGCTGAGAACTAGTTTAATTTATCGTTTGAATCAAAAAATGTCTTTTGAAATTCGTCATAATTTTGAAAAGCGTCGCTATCGTGATTTTAAAAATAAGCCAGCAATCAATGATGTCTCAAGAGCTATCACTGTTGGTTTAGTTTTTGATTTGGGGGGTATGGAATAAAAATATTAAATTATATTTTGTTTAGAATTAAAATAAAAAGTGCATAATAATTTGCCTTTAATAAAATAATACAAACAATCCATAAAAACTTTATTGTAAGTAAAAAGAAACACTAATTATGAAAAATAATCAAAATTTCAATTTTATTGATTTGTTTGCTGGGATTGGGGGCATTAGGCTTGGTTTTGAATCTTTGGGTGGAAAATGTATCTTTTCTTCAGAGCTAGATAAATTTGCTCAAATGACTTATGAAGCAAATTTTGGTGAAAAACCAGCTGGCGACATTACCCTAATCAATGAAAAAGATATACCTAATTTTGACGTATTACTTGCTGGTTTTCCTTGTCAACCATTTTCAAATGCAGGTCTTAAAATGGGCTTTGAAGATACTAGAGGAACATTATTTTTTTATATTGCGAGAATTATAAATCACCACAAACCAAAAGTTGTTTTTTTAGAAAATGTTAAAGGTTTAAAAAGTCATAATAACGGTAGGACATTTAGAGTTATTCAAAATATTCTGGAGGAGATGGGTTATAATGTTTATTCACAAATTCTTAATGCCAAAGATTTTGGAGTTCCTCAAAATAGAGAAAGAATTTATATATTAGGTTTTTTAGATAATGTGGATTTCTCTTTTCCAGAGCCCATATTCAAAAAAACAAAAGTTGGCGATATATTGCAAAAAGATGTTGAGAAAAAATACACAATATCAGATAAATTGTGGGCGGGTCATCTTCGTCGAAAGAAAGAACATATTGAAAAAGGTAATGGATTTGGCTATTCTATATTTGATGAAAATTCCCCTTATACCAGCACAATTTCAGCCAGATATTATAAAGATGGTTCAGAGATTTTAATAAGACAAAATGATCAAAATCCTCGAAAATTAACCCCAAGAGAAGCGGCGAGATTGCAAGGGTTTCCGGATGATTATAAAATTGTGGTTAGTGATAATCAAGCTTACAAACAATTTGGAAATAGTGTTTGTGTTCCTGTAATAAAAGCGCTATCAAATCAAATAAAATTGTCTTTTGAAAAACCTCTTAAAAAATACAAATCAATTGAATTAGATTTATTTAATTATAACCAATATGAAAATAGAAAAATTAGATCTCTCTAAAGAAAAAGCCGATATTAATTTAAAATTTTATTTTTTTCTAAAGCATATTAATAAATTAAATCCAAGTAATAACCAATTAAATTTGATTTTAGAAAATATCAATTTATTAAAATCCAATATTAAATTTTTACTTGAAAAATTTGAAGAAATATTTGCAAATTCTAAAGTTAAAATTGAACATATAAAAGAAATTAGCTTTAAAATAGATAACCAAGATGATATTGAGTTATTTGATTTCAGTGTTAGGATTTATCAAATAAAAAATTTACTTCTAGCCGAGGCAAAAATTTTTGAGACAATAGATTTAAATATTCTTTCCAATCTACATCCTTTGTCAATGGAATACGAAAAAATTTCCCTCCTAAAGCCTTATAAAAAGAGGGTTAGTGGTGCATTGTTATCTTTATTATTTTTTGAAAAAATAGATAATAGTGAATTCAATTTTATGTCAAAAGATTCACTGAATTATATCTCTGATTTATCAAAAAAAGCCAAAAAATTTAAAAAAAATGGCTTAGAACCAAATCAAATATTTATGTTAATGTTTAGTGAGTCAGTAAATCAATCAATTATATCTGATTCAGGAACTAATTACGAAGAAAGAATAAAATCAGTTTTAACTAATATGGGCATTAAAAATATTAGAAAAACACATGATAAAAATGATAAAAGCACCGAATATGATTTCTTTTTTGATATCGATGGAAAGACATATGGAATAGGGGCTAAGAGGACTTTAAGAGAAAGATATAAACAATTTATAAAAACCTCTTTAACTAGTAAAATAGATGTTTCGATAGAAATAACAATTGGACTAGATTTGAACTTGCAAAAAGCAAAAACAATTGTGGCGCATGGCACTTATATTTTTGTTTCAGATGAAATATTCCAAACCAGAGATTTTTTAAAAAATATAGATAAAGTTTATTCGGTTAAAGATTTAAATCTTAAAACTTTGAAAAAACTTGGTTGATTTAAAAACCTATATAAACATGGTTCTAGGTAATGTTATTTATATTAAATAATTTTATATTTAACTTAAAATTAATCATTAATTTTTAGGATTTTTTTGTAAATTTTCTAAATTCATTGAATTGTTTTTGCTAATTTCGTCATGCAATTCTTCTTTTGCTAAATCGGGTCTAACATGGCTTAAATTGCCGACTCGATGCTCGTTGCCATACATATCAACTATAATTGTTTCCTCTTCTTCCTCATGCTTAATTTTTTCTTCAACGATAGCGTTGTTTATTTCATTTTTAAGATTATCAATTTCAAATTCTTTTTCTAAATCCTTAAGCGATCTTTTTAATTCTTCATATAATCTTTTACCATGATAAATTGCCTTACCAATATAGCGGGCAATTTCAGGCAAGTCCTTAGGTTTGATAAAAAATAATATGACTAGTAAAACTATGGCAAGTTCCGCTAAAGAAAATCCAAACATTAGCCAAATCTCCCCGTGATGTAATCTTGTGTTTGCTGATTTGATGGGTTGGTGAAAATTTTATCGGTGGTGTCGCATTCAATAATTTTTCCTAAATGAAAAAACGCTGTCATATCCGAAACTCGAGCCGCTTGTTGCATGGAGTGAGTCACGATAATTATGGTAAAATTAGCTTTAAGTTCGTCGATTAATTCCTCGATTTTAGCTGTCGCAATTGGGTCAAGAGCAGAGCAGGGTTCGTCCATTAAAATTACTTCAGGCTCAATGGCTATAGTGCGAGCGATGCATAATCTTTGTTGCTGTCCGCCAGATAGTCCAGATGCTTGGTCATGTAGGCGATCCTTTACTTCATTGAAAATTCCAGCTTTGGTTAGGCTTTCTTCAACTATTTGGTCAAGTTCGGATTTTTTTTGAAATAATCCGTGAATTCTCGGACCGTAAGCAACATTTTCGTAAATTGATTTTGGGAATGGATTGGGCTTTTGAAAAACCATACCAACTCTTGCTCGAAGCAACACTAAATCTAGATTGTCTTGATAAATATTGGTGTCATCTAAAAAAATATCTCCAGTGATTTTGCAATTGGCAATGGTGTCATTCATTCGATTTAAGCAACGAAGAAATGAGGATTTTCCGCAACCAGAGGGTCCGATTAGGGCGGTAACTGACTTTTCTTTGAAATTAATATTAACATCAAATAAGGCCTGTTTTTCTTTATAAAATAAATTCACATTTTTGGCGGTAATTTTATGTTCCATATTTAAAAAATTTAGTTACAATTTATTTAAATCTAATTATAAACTAAATTTTCTCAAATGCAAAGGTTGAAAAAATTTTTACCCAGATCGCTTTTCGGCAGAACACTTTTAATAATTATTGCCTCTTCGGTGATTGTGCAAATTGTCTCAATCTATGTTTTTTATTACTCGCATCTTGATGTAATTTCAAAACATATGGCGCGAAGCGTGATTGCTGAGATGGTGTTTGTAAAAAATTCCATCAACAAACCGGGTTATAAGGAGATGTTGAAGGATTTATCAAAAACTACAGGAATGGAAATTGCTTTTGAGCATAGGCGCTGGTTGAAAACTAAAAAAATTGCCGATAGTGATTGGCGAAAAAATCGTTTTTTTAAATATATCGACCCGATTTTTGACCCATATAATCGCTTCAAATCCGAGCTTGATTTACACGGCTTAAAGCCTTTTCAAATTTTTGAAGATGGCGAAAAAGAAGGCTTCATCACCGTTAAAGTGCAAACTAAAACTGGGGTTTTGGCATTCGATGTTCCAACCAAAAAAATTACCAGCTCCAGCGCTGGTGTATTTACCTTTTGGATGGTTTTTACTGTAATTGGTACCTCGATTATTTCCATAATTTTTTTCAAAAATCAAATTCGTTTTTTACGCCATTTAAGCGAGGTTGCTGAAAAATTTGGACGCGGACAAGATGTCGCCAGTCCCCGCCCTAGTGGCTCACAAGAAATGCGTTCTTTGGCAATATCTTTCATGAAAATGAAGGAGCGGGTGATGCGACAAATTTCGCAACGAACTGATATGCTTTCGGCGGTTTCCCATGATTTACGCACTCCGCTTACTCGCATGAAACTACAGCTTGAAATGATGCCTCAATCCACAGAAATTGAAGAATTGAAAAACGATATTATTGATATGGAAAAATTGATTAATGAATATTTGGATTTTGCTAGAGGCGATGATAAGGAAAAAATAAATATTGTAAAAATTCATAAATTTATCACTGATAAAATTATTAATCATTACACAAAGTTAAGACATAATATTAAATATCAAATTCTAATTGAGCCTAATACTGAAATTCCAATTAAAAAATTGGCCTTGCAAAGAGCAATTATCAATCTTGTTAACAATGGATTTCGTCATGCTAAAAATGTTTATATAAAATGTTATTTATCGCATCAAAATTTAATCATAGAAATTGAAGATGATGGACCCGGCATTCCAAAAAAAGAGCGTAATAATGTTTTTAAGCCATTTTATCGACTTGATGAGGCAAGAAATCTTGATAAAAGCGAGCAATCGCAAGGGGCAGGGCTTGGCATGGCAATAGCCCTTGATGCCGTTACATCGCATGGCGGTAGAATTATTTTAGATGACTCAGTTGAATATGGCGGATTGCTGGTAAGAATTTTCATCCCTTTTTAGAACTTATAGCATTAATTTTGATAGAATATTTTAGTAAAATTTAAGACAAAGATGTCCCAAATTTTTCGTAAAAGAAAATCTCATTTTTAAAATTCAACTATTAAAGAGCCTAATAGTTTTATAGATTTTTATGCTAGAGGTGGGGTTTTGTTTCCGGATTCAGCTGAAATAGCGGAGGTTAAATTTTCGGTTCCAACGGAATCACAAAAGCGAGGGAATTGTTCAATTAAATCCTTGAATATATTAGCTCAATTTATTGCGCAACAATATGTTAAGCAACCAGTTGTTTATGAAAAAGATGAAAATGGAAAATTAAGTTGCGAAACAAAAACAGGATTTAAGAAATATAAGGAATTTTTGGTTGATATTTCCAAAGATTTATTACAATCAATAACTGCAAGCTTGGAAACCAAAGAAAATAAAAGTAAATTAGATGAATTTGTTTTGAAAAAGACCAAAGAAGTTTTTGATATTTATGATAATCATCAATTGAAAAAAACCTCTAGCCAATTGAGTAGGGATGCAGAATTAAGGATGCAAAATATAAGTCAACAAGCTGGTTTAAATTTTTATAACTCAGAAAGTGATGACACAAGCCTTTTTAGTTTTGGCGGTTCTGTTGATAGTGATAGTTCTGACTATAGCTCTGACTATGACAGTGATCATAATGCTGGTAGTCGTAATTTTTTTAGAGAAAATAAAAGGCAAAAATTAGGCGCAGATAATTTAACTCCTAAGCCAACAACCGCAACACCTGAAGCCTTCGGTCAATATGCTGAAATCTCTCGCGGTAAATAATTTCTTATCAAGTGGTTTATTAAAATTAAACTAATAGTTTTTCTTAAATTTAAGAAAGCAGAAGTTGCATTAAATTTTATGAAACTTGCTAAAATTCTAAATTTCAAATTTATAAGCATTAAAAAAATTAAATAAAATGCTATTAATTTTTTTAAAATAATAAACTAATTTCATCCTCTCATCCCAATATAAGAGTATATTTTTGCAATATATTTTTTTATACAAAAAATTATAATTTAATAAAAAATTGCTATATTAACTTGAAACAAATATTGAGGTAATAATTAATGTATGGTGTATTTTAACCAAAATAAATTTTATAATGCTCAATCATGGCACCCTTATGCCAAATATGCCTCAACCAAAAAATGAAAATTTTTGGCAAGCTATGGCCGAAAGAAATTATCCCCTTGTTAATCATTTTATTAACTCATCTAATAATTTATTTTATAATTGCGATGAAAATGGTGTTTTGCCAATAGTTGTTGCAATTCAAAATCATGATTCTGAATTATTTAGGTCATTAATGGTAAATCCCGCCTTCTATAATTTTCTTGATAGTGGAGGAAATTCTTTGGCACTTATCGCCATTAAAAATAATAATTTGGCAATTTTTCAGCATTTAATTCAAGTTAATCCAAATTTATTGACAAAAGAAAATAATTATGGTGAGGCTCCAATCTTTGAAATTTTGGAAAAAAATCACGAAGAGATATTTGATTTTATAAATGAGAATTATCCAAAGTTAATGTTTTTTAAGAATAGATTTGGCAAATCTATGATTGAAAAATCAATTGAATCGAAAAACCCACGATTTTTTGCTGAAATTTTAAAAAAATTTCCTAAAGGTCAACTTTTTTTTGGCGATGATTTTGAGGATCCTTCGAGAAATAATTTTATTAACAATATTGATGGTGATTTTTTTCGAAAGGCTCTAAGCCATATTGAAAAAGATGAATTAAAAAAAATTCTTTATCATACCTATGATGACGATTATTCTTTATTGGATAAAATTATGAGATCAAATCGGAATGATTTATTACTTTCTATTTTAGAAAAAGATCCAAATATTTTTGAGAATTATGATGATATTTTAGTTTTAAGCGATGCATTTGATAATAAATTGAATAACCAACTCCATCTTTTAATGCCAATTCAATTATTTTTTAAAAAAAAATTTGGTTTAGAAACAATTGATAATGAAACCACAAAATTGTTAAAAGATTTTTTTGATTTTTCTATAGTTTTATTATTGATCAATAACGATAAAGATTTACTAGTAATTTTTAGTAGTTTTCATGATAAGCATAATACGATCAATCAAGCAACCAAGAATTTTTTTAAAGATGATAATAAATTTTATGAAATTTATAATCTTATCTACGATGCTATTAAAATACCAAAGAATGAAAAATTAATTCAGGGAGTCGATGGTAAATTTTTGATAATGTCCTCGGATATTTTTCAACATACATCATTTTTTGTTTTTAAATTTGACAAAAATAACCGAATTACCGAAGTTTCCTATTGTGATGGCAATCGGGTTTATGATGAACAAGAAATTGATAGAAATGCCGAGCAAATTTTTGCAGCTACCACTTTCAAATTATCGCATCCAATAGAAAATACTAGAGATTTTATAAATGAATTTATGGATTTAAATAGGTCAAGCGATGATTTTGAAGCTTTTTATCAAAGAGGAGTTATATTTCCAAGGGGCGTTGAATATTCTTATTCAGTTTCAGTTCCAACAAAAATGCAAATTAGAGGTAATTGTACATTAAAATCGCTAAATATTTTAGCGCAATTTATGGCAAATCAACTTAATCCAAATCCAGTTGAATATCAATTTGATGATGGTAAATTATATACATATGATAAAGAGCAATATAAGTTGCATAAAGATAAAATAAACGAATATTGCTATAATTCATTAGGTGATATTGTTGAATATTTAGAAGAAAAATCAAATAAAAATAAATTGGAAGAATTTTTTCTTGCAAAAGGCAAAGAAATTATCGACAAATATGAGAATAAGCAAATAGATAAAGCCAGTAGAGATTTTGAAGAGGTGTCAAGCTCACCTAGACCAGTTGGGATGGGTCAAGCCCAAATTTCTGGGGTTGGACAACCAGGATTTTAATAAGCCTAAAATTTATTCTTTCAACAAATTTTTTTGTAAATCCTTATCATTTTGATTTTTTTCAAAAATTAAGAAATTCTTAAACATAATTAATGTTATCATCATATTTAATGAATTAAATTTTATTTTGATGATTTAATTTTTGCAACTCATATCCCTAATTCCCCTTATTTATTTTTGTTGGTTTCTTGGGTGGTAAAAAATTTTTCTTGGAAACAATTTTTCTGCCAATTTCTTTTTCTAATTCTGTTCTTGCGATACCGGCAATTCTGCCTCCGCGCTTTGCGTCTTTTTTTAGCTTTTCTGTGCCTAAAGAATTTTCGGTGCGGTGAATTTCGGTGGTTGATTTTTCGCCAAGCATGGTAAAAATCAATTCAAAATCATCCATATTATCTCTTAAATTTTCTCGTTTCAAACCTTTGATTTTTTTATATTCACTTGGAGTTATTCCAAAAGTAGCTTTAGAAATTTCGGCGGTTAAAATTTTAAAATCTTTATGTTCGTCAGCGCCACGATTATGCCACTCATTGGTTAATTCTTCACGAATTGCTATGCCACGCATTCTTTTTTCGATCCATTCTTCAGAATAGCCCTTGAGTTTATAAAGTTCGCGAGTTCTTTTAGTGGCAAGTTCGGGGTCTTCAATTTCTTGCACTCTTTCATAACCAACTTTGGCAAGCCAGCGTTTGAATGGCTCGGCTTTAGGCGATGGGATTGATTGAATGATCCGAAAAATGCCTTCGGTGTTGGCGCAATTAATCTGCTGGATTCCACCTTCCGTTTGAATTGAAAGGGGGGTGGCAATTTGCCCCCACCCCTTGGAAAGTTCTTCATCTCGTCGCCTCATATCTTTTATATAACCAGCGGGATCGACTGAATCAGTTAATACTTCGACAATATCTTGTATAACAAAAAACCACTCATTTTGATGAAGAGTTTTGCGGATTTTTTTGCCCTTGAAAATTGAAATTTTGGATAAAGTTTTTTGGTTTTTCATAGATTATTTTGGTGTAAAATTTATATTTAAGATTTTTAATGATCGAAATTTTAAAAGATGATTTTAATTTTAAAACTATTATTTATTTTAATTAAAATATATTTTTTTAATTAAAGCGTTTACTAAAATTATTATTAAGTTTTTTGATTAAAATTTTTCAAGTAAGCTGAACATAAATTTTGAACAAGATCCTTTGAAGGTGGCTTATAGCGCCAAAATTTTTCGTGGTTATGTGGTTATGTTGTTATGTTTAATTTTTTTAAAATTCTAAATTTCTAGAGAATGGTTGAGAAATAAAAAACCTTCTTCAATAGGTTTTTTTTGAATAATAAAAAAAATTGATTAATTATTTGGCTTTGAATAACAATTTGCCGTGTTTAAATAATATTTAAAAATGGCGAGGTGAATGAAAATTCAGTATGTGCAAAATTTGCACAAACTCTAAGTTAAGGCGGGTAAAGTTCTAATTGAGAAATCGAGTTTTATATTTTAATATTAAGAAATTACCTCATCAATCCAGCCACAACCAAGCACCCGAGTGCCGTCATAAATAACTCCTGCTTGTCCTTTGGTTATGGCGCGCGTCATCGATTTCATGGTGATTTTGGCTGTCGTTGGTGATAAAATTTCAATTGAAGCTGGTGAGTTTGAGCCGCTGGAGCGAATGCGGATTTCTGCCTGAAAATTTAGATTTTTGGGTTGATAATTTACAAATTCTTGAGCTGATAAATTTTTTTCAAAATCAATGTCAATAAGCCAATTGCAGTCGCGTAGCGTAAAAATTTGTTGGTATAAAAAATCCTCTTCGCCAACAAAAATATTATTGGTAATTGGGTCAATTTTTATAACATAAAGGGGGTGAGGGTAAGCAATTCCAAGTCCGCGTCTTTGCCCTAAAGTAAAATTTATGATGCCATCATGAGTGCCAAGAACCTTTTTTGTAGCGATATGAATGATGTCTCCCTGCTTGAAGGCATTGGGGCGGTGCTTTTTTATCACCGAAGCATAATCGCCATTTGGCACAAAACAAATATCTTGCGAATCGGGTTTGTTGGCAACTTCAATGCCAAATTTTTCTGCCAATTTTCTGGTAAACTCTTTGTTATAATCTCCTAGCGGAAAACATAAAAAATCCAGCTGTTCTTTGGTGGTAGCAAATAAAAAATAACTTTGGTCTTTAAGCGGGTCGATGGCTTGATGAAGCTCTGAGGTGTTGTTTTTATTGATAATTTTTTTGACATAATGTCCAGTTGCCATAAAGTCTGCACCGAGGTCACGAGCTACTTGGAGCAAATCTTGGAACTTAACATTTTGATTGCATTTAACGCAAGGAATTGGTGTTTCGCCACGCAAATAAGAATCGGCAAAATCATCGATAACTTTTTCTTGAAATAAATTTTGGTAATTTAAAACATAATGCGGAAAGCCAAATTTTTCGGCAACTTTTTTAGCATCGTAAATATCGACACCAGCACAGCAAGCATTCTTTTTTTTCAGCGCTTCACCGTGATCGTAAAGTTGCAAAGTAATACCGATAACTTCGTAACCAAGTTTTTTTAGCAAACATGCCACCACAGAAGAATCAACGCCTCCAGACATGGCGACTACAATTTTTGTCGCCGAGATTGGCTTGTTTTTATTAAGAATAATTTTTGGTAAATCAATTTTATCTGGCATTTTGCTATTCTTTAATTTCGCGAAGTTTACGCATGCGGGCAATTTTTTCTTCACGGGCTTTAATTTTTGCCTGATCAATTTGTTCTTGTTCAAGAGCTTTGTGAATTTCATCAAATTGTTCAAAAGCGATTTGGTTGTCGATAATCCTGCCTTCTTGTTTGGCATGATTAAATATTTCTTCAACAATGGCAATATCTTCAAATGATGAAGATAGGATTTTGGCAAGGTTTTTTTGTTTGGTTAAATTGAAATCTAAAAATAACAAACTACTACCAAATTTAAGCATAAATTTGCGATCCTCGGGAGAAATTTTGTAAGATAATTTTATTTCTTCATCATCAAGATCAAGTAATTTAGCTACTTCTGAAGTGATATTAGTGTTAGATAAAATGAATTTTGAAGTGACTTTTTGAGCAACCAAATTGAATAATTTTGAATAGCAATAATTATCCAGCTCGGTTTCGAAAACAAAAATCGCCAAACAATTTTTGATGCGCAGTCTATCAAGAAAATGTGGAATTTTATCACAGAAAATTTCATTGTTAAGAAGGGTGTTGGCGTCTTTAAAAACAATTATTGAGGGGGTTTTTTCATCAAGGATATTTTCAATTCTATAAAGATTATAAAATAAAATTGGTACTAAAATAAATTCTTTATCACGATATTCGGTATAATCAAAGCCCATTAAGCGGTCATTCCAGTTGATTTCTCGATTATTATTAAAGATTTTTTCAAAATCACCTTTGGTCCAATAATTTAAAAATTCGTAAAGCTTGTCAGTGCTAGGAGTATTAAAATATTGAACGGCATCGTTAAAATTATCAACCTTATTGGCTACAATTTTTTCGCAAATTTTTGGTATCTCTTGAATTTGATTATTCGGAATTTCCTTTTTTAGATAATAAATAAAGCTGTAAAAAAATTCAGTAAGAAACTTAGTGAAATCAGAATTATGAATTTGCGAAAATGGATTGAGTTTAAGCCCATATTTAGGGTCTTCTATATCGTAAGATAAGTCGTAATAAAAGCCACCAATCATTTCAATAAAATTTTTAGCTTTATTATCAAAATCAAAGTAAAAAATTTTATTATTATAGCGCCTCGATTGGGCTAAAATAAAATTTAGTAAGACGGTTTTGCCAGATTTTTTTCCGC
>JBMSPZ010000020.1:0-13843 GCA_049423025.1 Rickettsiales bacterium | reverse complement strand
AATTAAGGTGAAAGGAGATTTAGCAAAATCAACTTTTGCTACATGATCGTAAATAATATTAGTGCCAACATGACGAGCCTGAGCCTCCATTTGCTCCATTAACCAAGGTCCTTGAATTGCCGAAGCAAATCCTGGATAGTTTTCAACATCGGTGGTGATGGTTAATTGTCCACCCGGTTGATTGCCATTAATTAAAATTGGCTGAAGATTGGCTCTGGCACAATAAATTGCTGCGCTATATCCTGCTGGACCCGAACCAATAATCGCAACTTTAGTTTTGTGAGTATTATTTGTCATATTTTTAATTAATTCATGAACATGCCACCATTGACATGTATTGTTGAGCCAGTAATGTAAGAAGCTTCTTGACTTGATAAAAAGGCAACCGCATTAGCAATATCTTGAGCATCACCCATTCTTCCAGCTGGAATTTTTGATAAAATAGCAGTTTTTTGCTGTTCATTTAAAATATCAGTCATTGGGCTTTGGATGAAACCTGGCGCCACACAATTGATAGTGATATTTCTTGAAGCCACTTCTTGAGCCATTGCTTTGGTCATGCCAATCATACCAGATTTAGAAGCCACATAATTAGCTTGCCCAGGGTTGCCAGTCAAAGCAACAACCGAAGCAATATTGATTATTCGACCATATTTATTTTTAATCATTTTTTTGATGGCATTACGATTTAAAATAAAAGTGGATTTTAAATTTACATTAACCACATTTTCAAAATCTTCAGTTTTCATTCTAAGAATTAAACTATCTTTAGTGATGCCAGCATTACAAATGATTATATCAATTGGCTTTTGATTTAGATTTTCAGCATTATCAAAAAGCTCTTCAACCTGTTTTACATCAGATAAATCGCAAGTTAAATATTTACAATCACCCTGAATTTCGCAGGCAAGTTGTTTAAGTTTTTCTTCTTTAGTTCCTGAAATAATAAGATTTGCTCCTAAATTTGCTAAGGTTTTTGCAATTGCACAGCCGATTCCACCTGTTGCCCCAGTAACAAGGGCAGATTTTCCGTTTAAGTTAAACATAATTTTTAATTATTAATAATTTCAATTAATTTTTGCATTTTTTCGATGTCTTTTTTATCATAGCCAACATCGTTATTTTTTTTAATTGGTCTTCCAATTTTATTTTTATTATTTTCATCGTCAACAGGTTTTTTTATAACAATATCAGTCTCTATTTCATCGGCATATTTACTAATTAATTCATTTTCAATTTTTGGCTTTACTACATCATCAATTTTTATTAAATCATTAACATTTTTTTTGGCTATTGAAAAAAAGCCTCGCACCACAGGATCAACAAATTCTCCAGTTTTAGTAACAATTGGAGATGAATAGGAATTTAAATACCAAGCTGGTAATCGATATTTATTTTTGGCGACAATTTTTTGTCCAAGTGCATAATCAAAAAAGCAATTATAAAGCGAGTAAACTGCCCCAAATAAAATTAACGATTTAACAGCTCCAAGCAAAATTCCAAGAGAGCGATTTAAATAAATATTCATTGATTCGGTTAAATCATTGGCTAAGCGTATAGTGGAAAATAAAAAAATTACAAAGGTTAGTAAAAATACCACAATTCTAACTGATATATTCATAACTAATTTACTATCAAAGAAATTAACTAATAAATCACATAAAATTGGAGATAATAAATAAGACATCGCAAAAGATAAAACCCAATTTATCAATGAAAAAAATTCCTTAACAATACCGCGGTAAAAAGCAATTAAAACTATAATTGCACTAATAACAAAAAATATAAAATCAAAAGTGGTAAAGGTCATTTTTTTAAAAAATTATTTGTTAAAAAGTCTTATAAAAGGTAAATTTTTAATCATCGATTTAATATCTAAAATATTGTGATTTGAATCATAGATTATATCATCAATTTTATTAGAAAATTCGTTAATTTGGCTTTTGGCTTTTAATTTATATAGATTCAATTTTAAAATTTTTTCAATTTCTTTATCAATAAATTTTTGAGTATTAATATTGTTTAATGAATTGTCGTTCAAAAAAAACATAAAACTTCTAATTAAAACCTTCGACAAGATAATTCTTTTGCTGTAAAAGTTAAAATCACTTGATTTGTCGTTGCATAATTTCCATAAATAATCGGCAACAAAATACACCTCTTTAAATGCTTGATTAACGGGTCTAAAACTACAATTTATTGGATCATTTAATGGATTTTTTGGAACCAAATAAAAATTTAACAATCTTTTAAACGCTCCCTTGTTGTTTTCGTCAATTTTAAGTAATTGAAAAATTAAATAATTAATTTTGGCATTAAGTTTTAAGTTATTAAAATCAGGGTTTTTAGAAGATATTTCAGCTAAGGTTTCGCAACGATTTTTACTGACAAAACTAATCAATGAGTAAATCCCATCCTCAAAAATAATTGGCATTTGATTGGGCAAAATTTCTTGATTGGGAAAGGTTTTCTTAATGGCAAGCTCAATTGCGGAGTCGTTCCAACCTTCAAAAACCGATATTTCTAAAAAATTTTTTAATATTTTTAATTTTATGTCGTCGCTATCAATAATCACAAATAAATATTTAACATTTAAAAAAAGATTTTATAATTAATTTTCATAATTAAATTTATAATGCTATATAAAGTAATTTTTTTATTTTTAATCTCAATATTTTATTTATAAAATGACCGAAAATTTTACATCGCCAAAATTACTTCCAGTTCACAAAAGATTTGATGTAATTTTTAAAAAAGGTAAAGGTATGTATATTTATGATAACAAGCATAAATACCTTGATTTTGGTGCTGGGATTGCGGTTAATGCACTTGGACATTGTCATAAAAAAATGGTTAAAGCATTAACAAAACAAGCTAAAAAATTATGGCACATTTCTAATATTTATAATTCCCTTGAGCTTAATAATTACGCCGACAAACTGGTCGCCAATTCCGATTTTGCAGATTATGCTTTTTTCTGCAACTCTGGAGCTGAAAGTATTGAATGCGCTATCAAAATGACTCGTCGGCATTTTTACACTTTAAATCAAACCTACAAAAACCGAATTATCACCTTCAAAGGAGCCTTTCACGGCAGAACTATCGCCACAATTTCCGCAGCCAGCAAGCCAAAATATCTTGAAGGTTTTGAGCCTAAATTAGAAGGGTTTGATAATGTTGAATTTGGCGATATTGACGCCGTAAAATCAGCAATAACCAAAAATACTGCGGGAATATTAATTGAGCCAATTCAAGGCGAAGAGGGAATTAGAGTTGCCGATAAGAAATTTATTAAAAATTTACGAAATATTTGCGATCAACATGATTTATTGTTAATTTTTGATGAAGTTCAATGCGGAATGGGAAGAACTGGCAAATTATTTGCTCATCAATTTTATGAAACCAAGCCCGATATAGTTTGTATCGCCAAAGCCATTGGTGGCGGGTTTCCACTTGGTGCTTGCCTTGCCTCAAAAAAGTCAGCAAATGGAATGGTCGCTGGCGTTCATGGTACAACATATGGTGGCAACCCTCTAGCTATGGCAGTTGCCGATGCAGTTTTAAATGAATTAACCAGTAAAAATTTCTTAAAAAAAGTGGTTGAAAATGGTAAAAACTTAAAAAATGAATTAAAAAAACTGCAAGAAAGATTTCCTGAATTTATTGCCGAAGTAAGAGGCGAAGGTTTAATGCTTGGCATTAAAATCGATGATAAAATTGAAAATAATATTGTGGTTAAGCAATTTTTAAAAAATTATCTCTTAACCATTCCTGCTGGAGAAAATGTTATTAGAATTTTACCGCCTTTAATTATTGAATCAAAGCATATAAAATTAGGAATTGCAAAGATGGAAAAGGCATTTCACGAGTTAAAATCATTTATTTAAATCATCCTAGATTAAAAAATATTTCAACAAAATAAAACCCTTCATTTAAATCCTTAAAAGATTAAAACCGATATTGGCAAATGTTAATTTGCCTTATCGATTTGTTGCTTGAAGATAAATTTCTTTACTGTTGGAGTTTGGGGTTTTGGCTGTTCCTTAACTTCATTTTTACTCACATTAATTTCAAATTGCTGGTTATTATCAGAATTATCCAAGGCACTCTGTTTTTGTGTTTGCGACATTACCGCATTACCAACAACTTCTGCAGGTTTGGTTTTTGTTATTTCCTGCGATTGAGGCGCTGAGGAGTCTAATGGCTTGAATTTAAATTTTTTGATAGGTGCAACTTCAGTGGCGACATTCTTAATTTCAGGTTGTGAAATTTTTGCTAATTCTTCTTTAGCCGGAATTGGGGTTTGCTCAACCTCTTTTTTGAGAGTAAATTTTTTAACAGGTATAATAATTTCATCTTTTTTATTTAAATCTATCTCATTTTTTGTGATAGGAAGCTCTTTTATCTCAACTGGCTTTTCGGCAATTTCACTTCTCTCAATAGGATTACTATCAATGGTTGGCGATTCTTCAAAAATATTGCTCATTGAATTTTGAATTGGAGTTTTATTTGATAACACAGGATTTTTAGAAAAACCTCTTGGAATATTAGTTCTAAAAGGAAGAGGTTCATTATCTTCATCTGGCATAGATTTAACAACAAGAGGCGCTGATTTAGATACATAATCTAAGAAGCCATATAATAATTTTTGAGTTACTTCATTATCTTGATTGTTAGCAATAACAATGGAATCGGCAATTTGTCCTTTCAAAATCAAGGTATCAACCGTTTTAATCATTTGTCCATTTTCAATTAATGCATTAATACATTCGTTACATTTTGAAGTAGTAGCATGAATGATTGCGGTTTCATTTTGCGAATTAAAAATTCCGGGTTTTGCACCATTTTTCAACAAATATTCAACAACCTCAGGACTCGCAGATAATGATGCCCTCATTAATGGAGTATAACCTTCATTGTCAGCAAGATTAGGATTGGCGCCACTTTCAATTAAAATTTTTGCAATTTCTAAATTTCCTTCTCTCGAAGCAATATGAAGAGCAGTGGCTCCACCCTTGTTTTTTTGATTGACAATTATTGAACCTGCTTTTGAAAAAAATCTTGTTCCCTCCACATCATTATTGGAAACTGCCGACATTAAATTAGAAATTCCAGCAAATTGTTCGTTATTTTGATTATACAAACCCTCGATTTGCGCCATTATTTTGTGAGAATACACAAAAGAAATCATAATAAATGATAAAATTATCAAATATCTTTTAAAGTTAGAATTTTCAAGCTCTAGAACTGCAATTATTTCTTTATTTTTCATAATTTTTATAAATTAAGTTTTTTTAAATTATAAGAATTTTAAAACTAAATTATTAAAATAATTTTAGCTATTTAATGAAAAAAAATTTGTTTGTTTCAAAATAATTTTTAAAAAAAATGAAGCCTTTATTTCCAACGATTCTCAAGCTCTTTGATAAAATTTCTTTTTTGGGGAATAAATTCTTTTTCTATCCAAGTTTTAGCACCATTTTTTAGAAGATATTTAACTACTAATTCATGTTTATTACGATAAGCAACTGATAAAGCAGTAAAACCATCATTATCCATTTCGTTAATATTAACTCCCTTTTTTACTAACAAATCTACTGCAGGTAAAAATCCATTTTTTGCTGCTAACATTAAATATGTTCTACCAAATCCATCAATATAAAACATATCAGCATTGTTTTTTTCAAGCAAATCAAGCGAAATATAATCATTCATTTCTATGGCTAAATGCACCGGATTATACCCTAATCTATTAGGTAAATTTGGGTCAGCACCCTTAGCTAAGACTGATGCAATAATAGAATATTTTCTAAGAAAAATAGCATAGGTTAAAATCGTATCGCCTTGTTCATTGGTGATATTTGGATTTAAAACATATTTAAATGCCTCATTAAAATAAGAAATACTCCCCATCGATATTGCCGAAAACAAAATATCAATATATTCTTTTGGGGTATATATAAAAGGAATATGATAATTATCTTCGGAACGACTACGATTTAAAATTGGAATTGCTGGCAATTCATCTTGAGCAAATGGGGCAAGAGATTTTTTTATTGGAGCAATATTTTCGGAAGCTAAAATTTCTTCTTCGCTTTTGTCGTCATTATCAATCAAATCATTTAAATAAATTTTTCTGGATTCGTTAAGTTTTTTTTGAAATTCCTGCTCTTTATTTTGCTCATCTTGATTAAGTTTATTGAGCGATTCTTGTATTGCAAGATTTTCTTTAATTGGCTTTTTTTTACTTGATTTAGATTTTTTTACTGGTTTTTTAATTGGTTTATTAGCGATATTTATTGGCTTTTTAATTTCTATCTTTTCATCTTTAATAATTGCTGATTTGGAATTTGCGATGTCATCGGCATTTTGTTTTTTATCATCGATTTTATTTTTTTCATCGGCATTTTGTTTTTTATCATCGGTTTTATTTTTTTCATTATTTTTGGGTTCGATATTATTTCCAGTTGCAACTTCATTAATTGGTTTATTTGGTTGCTGTTGAGGAGTTTCTTGCTCGGCAATTTTATTTTCTTCCTTAATCTTTCTGATATATTCCCGAGCCTCGGGCGGAACCATATTTTCATCTAAATTCATAATTTGCTTTTTCATAGCCTCTTGGGCTTTTTTTATTTCATCTTCAATATTTCCATTTTTTGAAGAAATTTTGGGTTGACGGTCGACATTGTCAAGCCCCAAAGATTCAATGTCATTTTGTGTATTATAAGTTTTGGTTGGCTCTTCAATTAATTTATTTATTTCTAATTTTTTAGTCGCACAAAAAGCTTCATTAATGAAAAAAAACAGCAAAATTGTAAAAATTATTTTCAATAATTTCATTGATTTTTTGATTTCAATTCATGTTTACAAACTGGGTCATAACCAGTATTTTTATTAAATGGATTACATCTTAAAATTCGCCAAATTCCAGATAAAACCCCAAAAATAACTCCTTTTTGATTAATGGCTTCAATCATATAATTTGAGCAAGTTGGTTGAAATCTACAATGATTGGATTTTAAAAAAAATGTTAAAAACACTTGATAAAACCTAACCAAGGAAATAAAAAAATTTTTGATTAAATTGTTTAAGAAATTAATTTTAGCCATTCCTCTTCATTTAAAATTTTAATATTTAATTCTTGGGCTTTTTTTAGCTTTGAACCCGCTTCATTCCCAGCTACTAAAAAATCAGTTTTAGCCGAAATTGAGCCTACAACTCGCATTTGCAAATCTTCGGCGATTTTTTTGGCTTCCGATCTACTCATTTTGTCCATTGTTCCAGTAAAAACTATCGATTTTCCTGCAAAAGGAGAGTTTGAAGTTACTTTTTTTGCTTCTAAAATATCTAACTCCTCAATTACATCTTCTAACATTTTTAAATTTAAATCACTTCGAAAAAAATCTAAAATTGCGATAGGCATTTTTTCACCGACTCCATCTAAAGCGCAAAATTCATTAAATTCAATAGAATTCTTTTTTTCAATTAAATCTGAGTTTGAAATTATAATTATATTTTTGAAAAAATTGGTAAAATTTTTAATATTACCAAAATAATTAGCGATAACTTTTGAATTGGTTTGCCCAACATGACGAATACCGATGGCATAAATAAATTTATCCAATTCAATTTGGCGTTTTTGATTGATTGCTAAAAATAAATTATCAACCGATTTATCGCCCCAGCCCGATTTATTTCGAAGAGGATTTTCAGCAAATTGCTCGTTTTTTTCTAAAGAAAAAATGTCTTTAAATGACTTAATTCGACCTTCATAGAAAAAATTTTCAATTTGTTTTTTTCCAAGTCCAGAAATATCAAAAGCATCTTTAGAGACAAAATGTTTTAAAGCCTCAATTAACTGCGCTTCACAAGATAAACCGCCACTGCAACGCAAAACCACATCATCATTATTTTTAACAATTTCACTATTACAAACTGGACATTTTTTTGGAAATTCAAAGTTTTGCGATTTGAAATCGGGTGATTTTCGATGATTAAAATCAACCTCTAGAATCTGTGGAATAACATCCCCTGCCCTTTGAATAACAACCAAATCGCCAATTTTAATATCTTTACGAATAATTTCATCTTGATTGTGCAAGGTTGCCCTTGAAACCAAAACCCCACCAATATTAATTGGATTTAAAATAGCAACTGGGGTAAGCGCTCCAGTTCTGCCAATTTGAATTATAATATCACGAATAATTGTTTTGGCTTTTTGTGATGGAAATTTATGAGCAATTGCATATCTTGGGCTTCTGGCTATGTAGCCCAGTCTTTTTTGCAAGTCAAAATCATTGACCTTATAAACCATTCCATCAAGATCATAATCTAAATTAAATCGCGAATCACAAATATATTGATAATGACTTATTAATTCTTCCAAATTTTTACATAATTTAGAATTTGGCTCAACTAAAAATCCAAATTCTTGTAATTTTTTATGAAGCATTGATTGCGAATTACATTGAAAATCTGAAGAAAACTCGCCAAGCGAATATGCAAAATAACTTAGATTTCGTGATTTGGTAATTTCTGGGTCAAGTTGACGCAAAGACCCAGCTGAAGCGTTGCGCGGGTTAGCGAAGATTTTTTGAGAATTAGCTTCTTGCATTTTATTTAATGTCAAAAAATCGGATTTTCGCATATAAATTTCGCCTCGAATTTCAAGAATTTTTGGCGGATTTGAAGATTGCAAAATATGTGGAAAATTTTTTATAGTTTTGACATTTAAAGTAACATCTTCGCCTTCAAAACCGTCACCCCTAGTTGCACAATAAACCAGCTTGCCATTTTCATAGCGCGCACTAAAAGATAATCCATCAATTTTTAACTCGCTAAAAAAATCTATATTATTTTGCCCCAAATCAGAAGAAAACAAATCCAAAAGCGAAGTTTGAGTATTTTGATTTTTCTCATTTAAACCAAGAAATCTTTGGACTTTTTCAATAAAATCGGCAATATCTTGTGATAAAAAGCCATTAGACAACGATAGCATTGGCTTGGAGTGAGTAATTTTATTAAAAATATCTAATGATTTTGCTCCTACTTTTTCATCATCTTTTGAAAAATATTGAGGATAGTTTTTTTTAAAATATTCCAACTTATTTCGCAATTCATCATATTGAGAATCAGTAATCAAAGGGTTATCATCTTGATGGTAGGCAATATCATATTTGGCAATTTTATTTTTAAGCTCATTAATTTCTTGTAAAATTTCCATATAGTTAAATTAAATTATCATCATTTACATTATTCAAATTTATAGTATATTTTAATAAATCAAAAGCAAAAAAATATCTATCATTAACGCAGTGAACAGCGATTTTATTGTTAGCAATATTAATGGCAAAAAGCCCGCAATTCATATTGATGGTGGCAATTAACAAGGCATGATTAAATTTATAATTTTCTTTTAAATTGATATAGCGAATAGTTGGATGAAATGTTTTGCCAAAGGTTGCCATATTATATAAAACATAGAAACTTCGCCAAAAATTTTTAAAATATAAACTAACAAAATGCTTGTAAAATCCAATACTTAAATATAAAAGTTCACTTTTTTTATCAAATAATTTTAGCTGATAAGAGCTGAAAGCGACGATTACTGAAGATAATACTCCAAACATAACAAAACCGTAAGAAAATTTGTTGCTTGAAATCATAAAAACAATCCAAAGCAATAATAAAAATAAAAAAAGGTTGAAAATATTTGTCATTGAAATATAAATAATTTTGTTCTTGAAAAAAGAATAAATTTTACATATAAAAATACAATTAAAAATGCTAAATAAAACAAAAAAAATTGCCATTATTCAATCGGTCTTTTATCAAGATTTATCAAAAATGCTTTTAGATGGGGCCATTCAAAAAATCTTACAACATAATTTTGATTACGATATATTCACTGTTAATGGTGCGCTTGAAATTCCTTCGGCAATTTCAATTTTAGCAAATATCAATGTTCCAAATCAACATCCTGAATATGAAGGCTTTGTTGCTCTTGGTTGCGTAATTAGAGGCAAAACATCACATTACGAAATTGTATGCAATGAAAGCGCAAGAGGCTTAATGAATCTTGGTATTAGCAAAAATTTAGCAATTGGAAACGGCATCATAACTACCGAAAATTATGAACAAGCCGAGGAAAGAGCCAATTTAAACAAGCTTAACAAAGGAGGCTTTGCAGTTGAAGCCTGTTTAAGTCTAATTAACTTAAAATATCGCAAATAAATATGAAAAATCTTTTTGTAATTATGTCTTTACTTGCACTCTCTTCTTGCTTCATTGGTTCTGGAGAAAATTCAAAAATCCTTAATTTGGGTGAAAAGAAATTTCCTAAATTAACTGGCATTGATTTAAATGGAAATAAACAATTGCTTCCAGATAGTTTTGCAGGAAAATTAAATATTGTTGCCATTGGCTTTGAAAGAGAACATCAAGAGGCTATCAACACTTGGATTGGTGTTGCCGATGAAATTATTGCCAAAAATCCAGATATTAAATTTTATGAAGTCCCTTTAATTTATGAATTGTCAACATTTTCTCGAGCTTGGGTTAATAATGGTATGCGTTTTGGCATTCAAAATGAAATTGCCAGAAAAAGAACTATAACTGTCTACACCAATCGTGATGAATTTTTTAATATAATGCAAATGAAGGGAGATAGAATTTATGTTGCAATCATTAATAAGGAAGGCGATATTTTATGGATTACCGATGGAGTTGCCTCTAAAGAGAAAGTCGAATCAATGCAAAAATTCTTTAAAGATTTAGACGCAAAAACTAACTCCAAAAAATCTAAGAATTAATTTTAGCTTTTTTTAATTCACCCATTACCACTTTGGTTTGTTTGCTTGAAAAGACCTTTAAAGCAACATCTTTAATATTTTTTACAGTAATATCTTCAAATTTTTCAATAATTTCTTGATCTGAAAAGATTTTATTAAAAATCAAAATCTCTGACCCAATTTTTTGCATTCTTTTACTAGTGCTTTCTTTTGCCATTTTTAAACTAGCTCTAAATTGAGTTTTAACTTTTTGTAATTCTTTATCGGTGATTTTTTTGGTAATTTTTTCTACTTCAAAATTTATTGCATCAATCATTTTGTTAGCTTTTGTAATATCGCTAGCGCCATATATAGCAAAGGTTCCAACATCTTCATAATTAGAATTAAAAGCATAAATTGAATAGGCTAAACCTAAATTTTCGCGAATCTCTTGAAATAATCTTGACGACATTCCGCCTCCTAAAATTAACGACAAAATTTGCGCTTTATAATAATCATCATCGCGATAAGAAACCCCTTCATAACCAATAACACAATGAATTTGCTCGAGTTTTTTTTGTTTATAAAAATCACCGCCAAAATATTTACCTTTTTGAATTTTATCAATTTTATTTTTGGCTAAATTATTAAAATATTTTTCACTAAGTTTTTTTAATTCAACAAGAGTTATATTTCCTGAGGCAACAATTGCCATATTGCTATAATTATATTGGCTATTAATGTAATCTAAAAAATCTTTTTTTTGGAATTTTAAAATATTTTTTTTATTACCAATTATTGGTGCTCCCAAGGCTTGTTTTGGAAAAGCAACTTCTTGAAAATAATCAAAAATTATGTCATCTGGGGTGTCGTTGGTCATTGCCAACTCTTGCAAAATAACATCGCATTCTTTTTTAATTTCTTCTTCTTTAAAAATTGAATTTTGAATAATATCGCTCAAAAATTCTACCGCAAATTCGCTATATTCCTTAAGAATTTTTACATAATAAACAGTTTTTTCTCGCGAGGTATAAGCATTAATATAGCCTCCAATACTTTCAAATTCTTCAGCTATTTGTTTGGCACTTCTTTTTTTGGTTCCTTCGAAAGCCAAATGCTCCAAAAAATGCGAAATACCGTTAATTTCTTTGGATTCATTTCTACTTCCAGTATGAACAAATACGCCAATGGAAACCGTTTCAACATCATGCATTTCATCAACGCCGATTTTAAGTCCATTTTTTAATGTTATCATTTCAGCTTTGCTCATAATCTATAATTTATGGTTATTTTAAAAAAAATTTTCCTTTGAATTACTATATTTGTTTTTTATAATAGGATAATGCCCCGATATAGAATTAAAATAAAATTTCATATTTATTCTTTTATGTAATTATTTTAAGCCAATTTTTTTAATTTATAAGCTTTTTTAACAAATGACAAAATCACCAATATTATCACTTAAAAACATAACCATTGCCTTTGCCAAAAAAACTCTCTTTGAAAATTTGAGTTTAAATTTATTTCAAGGCGATAGAATATGCTTAATTGGCAAAAATGGAGTCGGAAAATCTACTTTAATGCAAGCAATTTTTGGCAATATCGATTTGGAACACGATCAACGCTGGGTAATGCCCAATTCAATAATTGGACATTTGACTCAAAGCGAAAAAATTACCGAAAATATTTTAATTTCTGATTATATAAAAAAAGATTTAAAACTTGATGATCACAAGGAATATCTAATCGACATAATTTGTGAAAAATTGCAAATTAATAAAAATTTATATACCAACGAAATCTCGGGCGGACAAAAAAGGCGGGTCAATTTAGCCAAATCATTAATTTTTGAACCAGATATTTTATTACTTGACGAACCAACTAACCATTTAGATTTGGAAATTATCGAATGGCTAGAAAATTATTTATCACTTTATAAAGGTGCTTTAGTTATAATTTCTCATGATAGAAAATTTTTAGAGAAAGTTACCAACAAAATTTTTTGGCTTCGAGCTGGCAATATAAAAATCAATAATAATGGTTACGTTGATTTCGATAATTGGTCACAAAATATTATTGATTTTGAAAAGAGAGAATTAGATAATCTTGAAAAAAAAGTCGAACTAGAAAGCGGTTGGCTTCAAACTGGAGTTACCGCCAGACGCAAAAGAAATATCGGCAGACTTCATCATCTTCTTGAACTAAAAGGCAAATTGGAATCGCAAAGAAAGTTGGTTTTTGCTAATCAAAATGTCATGAAGATAAATGTCGCCAAATCTGAGGAAGATGCACCTCAAGTCATAATGAGTTTCAATAATGTTTCACTAGAAATTCACCAAAAAAAACTGATTGAAAATTTTAATTACAAAATTTTACGCGGTGAAAGAATCGGCATTATCGGTAAAAATGGTGTCGGCAAATCATCTTTACTAAAATTAATGATTGGCGATTTATCACCAAATTTAGGAACCGTAAAAATGGCTCGCGATATAGATTTTGCTTATTTTGACCAGTCGAGAAGTGCCATAAAACCAACCTCGACAATTCAAGAAATTTTATGCGAAAATGGTGGTGATTATGTGAAAATGGCAAATGGCAAAACCAAGCACATTGCCGGCTATTTAAAAGATTTTTTATTCGACCCAAAGGAAACGCAAACTCTTGCCGGAACACTATCTGGCGGTCAGCAAAATCGATTATTGCTAGCCAAAACATTAGCAAGTCCAGGAAATTTTATGATTTTAGACGAACCAACAAATGATCTTGATATGGACTCATTGGAAATTTTGGAAAATTATCTTGAAAAATATCAGGGAACCTTAGTTGTGGTATCGCATGATCGCGATTTTCTTGATAATGTCGCCACTACCATCATTGGATTTGAAGGCGACGGAATTATTAATATTAATCTTGGAAATTATAGTGAATATCTTACCAAACATCCAAAAATCAAAAATGATTTTTCTAAAAATTCAGTAAATAAATCTAAAGATTTGGAGCCAAAAATTGAAAATGAATTTTCAAAAAAATCCAATAAAAACAAATATCAGGGTCAGAAAATTTTAGCAAAAATT
>JBMSPZ010000019.1:0-13925 GCA_049423025.1 Rickettsiales bacterium | reverse complement strand
CGCACCAACCATCACGACCAACTGCGTATAAAACTGGGAAATCAAGTTGCTGTTCATTCGCATTTAACGACACAAATAAATCAAATATTTCATTCAAAACCTCGTCTGGACGGGCATCTTGACGGTCAATTTTATTGATAATAACAATTGGTTTTAAGCCTAGAGCCAAAGCTTTTGAAAGCACGAACTTGGTTTGTGGCATAACACCTTCGGCTGAGTCAACCAAGAGCAAGGTGCTATCTGCCATACATAAAACACGCTCAACTTCGCCACCGAAATCTGCGTGACCCGGAGTGTCAATTACATTGATTTTTTGATCCTTCCACATAATTGAAGTGCATTTTGCAAGAATAGTAATTCCTCTTTCTTTTTCTAGGGCGTTAGAGTCCATAACGCGATTTTCAATCTGCTGATTTGCTCTAAAAGTTCCACTTTGATGAAGCATTGCATCAATTAATGTAGTCTTACCGTGGTCAACGTGGGCAATGATTGCTACGTTTCTATATTCAGTTTTATTAGTCATTTTATAAAGATTATTTTTAAGGAAAATTTAATGGGCAAGGATTATAATGCGATGTCTCACAGTGTCAAGCAATCAATTTAATAAATTACTAATATTTATAAAATAATTCGGATATTTTTTTATTAAAAAATTCTGACATTGATTTAAATCCAGATTTAATTTGTCAAAAATCGCAAACATTGTGCTTCCGCTTCCAGTCATATTCGCTGAAATCGGATTGAAGCTTTTTAAATCCTTAAGAATTTCAAGTAAAATTGGATGAATCGAAAATGCAATTTGCGCTAAATCATTATTATTGATTTTAAAAATTTCATCGAGATTTTTGGTAAATAAATTTTCAAAATCCATCGGTTTTGAATAATTGATTTTATTAGCTCCAATTAGTTTTTGATAATTTTCGAAAATTAATTTTGTACTTAAATTAATATTTGGATTGATTAACAAAATTTTATAATTTTTAAATTTTTCTACAATATGCAAAGGAAGTCTTGAAACCAACTCTCCTCTGCCTCTCACCATACAAGCCGACTCTTCGAAAAAGAAAGGTAAATCCGAGCCAAAATTTAAGGCAATTTCTTGCATTTTTGGTTTATCGAGTTTTAAATTAAAAATTTGGTTAAGTATTTTTATAAAACCTGCGCCATCGGATGAACCACCACCAAGCCCAGCTCCAACTGGTATATTTTTTTGCAAATTTATTGAAATATTATCGGCTATTTGATTATTTTTTTTAAAATAGTCTAGAATTTTTAGCAAAATATTTTCATTAAAATCTATTTTATCTTGATAATTTCCATTCAATGTTAATTTAAAATTTGCGGAAGGATTAATTTCTAAGAAATCTCCTAACTCAATTGGAATAAATATAGATTCTAATTGATGATAGCCGTCAGATTTTTTTGCAACTATATTTAAGAAAATATTAATTTTTGCAGGACATTTTAGTTGCATTTCTTTATAAAATATTTTTTTCGGTTGGAAATTTTCCATTCTTAACATCTTTAGTGAAATTTTCGACAGCTATCGCAATTTTTTGTGATAAATTTTCGTAGTTTTCGACAAATCTTGGCTTAAATTCGGTGTTTAATCCAAGTAAATCATCAATTACTAAAACCTGACCATCACAATCAAGTGAAGCTCCGATACCAATTGTTGGAATTTCAATATTTTGCGAAATTTTGCTAGCTAACTTTGCAGGCACTGCTTCAATTACTAAAGAAAAAATTCCGGTTTTTTCTAATTTTTTAGCAATATCGTAAATTTTTTTTGCCGATTCTTCATCTTTGCCCTGATATTTGTAGCCACCAATTTCCTTAACATGCTGAGGCAACAAACCGATATGACCCATCACCATAATTTTATTATCAACTAAATATTTTGCTGTATCAATTAAATCCTCGGTTACTTCAATTTTAATAGCATCACATTTAGTTTGTTCAATAATTTTTTTAGCATTAATTAATGCGGTTTCTTTTGAATTTTCGTAAGAATTTATTGGCATATCAACCACCACTAAAGCCTTTCTACAAGCTCTTACCACTGCTTTTCCATGATTTATCATCATCTCCAAATTTGCTGAAGTGGTGTCTACCTCGCCATAGATTGCCATCGATAATGAATCGCCAACCAAAATAATATCGACCAAATTATCTAAGATTTTAGCGACTGGATAAGAATAGGCAGTAAGGCAAGTAATTTTTTCTTTACCCTTTTTTTCTTTGATATTTTCGATGGAAATTTTCATATTAAATACTAGGTTCAACAATGTTTATATTTTCAGTTTCTACCGCCTTTTTGGGTTCGCTAGACTGATTTAAGGGAGCTTGATTGCTATTATTAATTGGGATTGGTGACGAATTTTCTTGGGAAGGATTTTGATTGATTATTGAGATATTTTCGGCTTCTTTTTTTTCAATATTGGCAGGTTTATCAATTATCACAAAATCTGATTGCTTACTTACATCAGCAGGCTTGTTAACTTCGATAATTTGCGTCTCTTCGACAATTTCTGTTGTGACCTCCTCTTCATTTTCCTCATCTTCTTCTTGAGAATTTTGCAAAGAAATATTCTTAGCCTTTTTTTCTAATTTTTTGGCGTTATTGATAATTTTTTCTTTTTTGGCTTTTTGTTTTTCGGCAGTTTTTGCAATTAAAATATTGTCTAATTCTGACTTTTCTATTTTCTCCATACCAAGATATTGCCTAACCTGATTTAAGTTAGAAACCATAGCCACATCATCAATATAGCCCGTAATATTGGTGGCAATATTAATTGGGATTTGCTTACTTTTGCTTGGTGCTAAAAATATAGTATTTATTGTGCCATTAATACTTTCTTCATTTAAAAATATAACCCCCGAAAAAACCGAATTAATTCCAGTTGATTTTAGAGAAATTGAAAAATTACTATTCTTTTCACCCTTTAAATTTATGAAGCCTTTGCCCTGTAAAAATTGGGTAAAACCCGTTTTTTGATGCAAAATTTCTTCTGGATTTTGTAAATCATTTGATTCTGGTTTGTAACCATAGATTCTTTTGACAAAATCATTGAGGCCGTAGCCTTTGGCATATGGCGCCGACACCGCTAAAGAAATTTCAGAAATTAATTTATTTTTAAATTCATAAACTGATTTACCTGCTCCAACAATATTTCCCGATATATTTGCTATTCCACCCAAATTATCGACATTGTATAAAGTTTTAAATATTTTTGTTACATTGCAAAGCTTACAATTAAAAGTTCCGTTAATAATTTTATTGTATTTAATATCGTTTATACCTTTAAAATCAAATCTTCCATCAAAAATATCCATTTCCATTTTAGCTTGATTAGTAACTGAAGAAATTGGCGAAAAATATTTAAAGTTAGTTATGGGTGTTTCGGCAATTTTTAAATTTTTTACCGCTACATCAATCTCACCTTCAAAACCTTGAAGCGAAGGCATTTGAAAAAATCTGTCAAAAATAGTTTTGGTAACCGGCATAAGATTATCAAAATAATCTTTTTGATAATCTACAGCTAATTTTTCGGCATCTATTTTTAATTTTAATAATTGGGTTTTATCATTAATTTTGAGAGCAAAATCGATGTTAAAATTATTATTTTGTGAAGCAAATTTATTGTTTGGAATATTTATAAAACCCGGTCCGAAGTCTAGCTTTATCTCTTGATTCTCAAATATCTCTTGATCGTAAATAAGTTTATCAAAGTTAAATTTTAAGTTATAATTTGAATAAATTTGATTCAGCCATAAAATTTTATCAGAAAGAATCCCTTCGTTAAAATATGTGTTGTTAATTGGAATAGAAATATATTTTTCGTAATCAAATTCTGAAAATTTTAAAATAGAATTTACCATTCGTTTTGAATCCTTATCTCTAATATCAATATCGCCGTAAATTTCGGTTTTTTTATCGTCTAGATTTAAATATAAATTTTTGAAAATAAAATCATCATTACTAATTTCAACATCGGAGAAAAGGGTGAATTTTTTTAGATTGTTTATTTTTACATTTTTAGGATTAATATCGAGCCATTCTAAAATTTCATACA
This sequence comes from Rickettsiales bacterium, assembly GCA_049423025.1. GTDB lineage: Bacteria > Pseudomonadota > Alphaproteobacteria > Rickettsiales > UBA1997 > CAILUF01. The sequence goes on along the minus strand of JBMSPZ010000019.1, from coordinate 9,849 downwards.
ATGAATCTCCACTTGCATCTAGAGAGCCAATAAATTTATTTTTATGCTCTTTTTGATTAAAGTTACCAATTATTCTAATTTCCGAATTTGAAGCCATCTTAAATGACAAAGGAAAGACCATCATTTTATCTTCATTAGAAATATTTGCGCTTAATTTTAAATCATTAATTTCACCGCCATAGAGCTTTGCAGTTTGTGAATTAATATCTAAATCAATATCATATTCCCTGATGTTCAAAAAAATATTATCCTTTTCCTCGGTCTTTTGATTTGCTAAATTAGCATCTTTGGTTTTTTCCTCTGGATTTTCAGCTTTATTTTCGGTTTTATTTTCAGTCGGATTATTTGGGATTGCATCTTTATTTGCTTGCGATTGATTTTCTGGTTTAATTTCGCTTTGTTGGCTAGAATTTTTATCACTTTTAACTCCTTTTGCTAGCTCTGCAATTTGCTTTGCAGGATTTTCAGTATTCCAAATATTATCAATTTCCAATTTTTCTAAATCAAATTTTATATCCGCCGTAAAAATTGGAGCAGATTTGTCAATTTTGATGTTTCCAACACCTTTTAACAAACTCGATTCTAAAAAAATATTTGCAATATTAATATCATTTTCATCATTGTAAATTTCTCCAGTTAAATTAACTGCAGTTTCATTGGTTTTAAGCTTAAGGGCAATGATATCAGATGATGAAAATAAAGATTTATAAAAATTTTTTAATTCAGTTATGTAGCCGTTAAAATTTCCACGAAATTTGGTCTTAATTATGCCATTAGTATTTTCTTCAAGAAAAGTTCCTGTTAAACGAAAATCTAAAACTGGTGATTTGATAGCAAAATATGAAGGCTTGGATTTGCTGGATTTATTAAAAATTAAATCCATTTCAAAATTATTTTCAACCTTGTCACTAATAAACCTTCCATAGCCTGTAATTTGCGTCTTTTGATAAATCATCGTGGCATCAATATTGATAAATTCGCTATAAATTTTACCCTCATCATAGTGGGTCATTTTTCCACCATTAATTTGAATATTTGGAAGCAAACCCTCAAATTTAGCGACCGATTCCATATTTTCGACGGAAAAAAGACTCGAGCTTATACCATCTCTTGAAGGCGGAGTTCGTGGATTAATTTTATTGAAATAATCTAATTTAGTATAAAAAATACTTTTTTCCAACTTGCCTCTTGAATCAGATTTAAATACATCAATTGAGGCATCATTGAGGATAATTTTTTTAATTAATTTATTGCTAAACCAGCCAAAAATTGGAAAAATTATTTCAACATTTTTGGCATAAATATTATAATATTTATCATTTTCTTTTGGATTTTGAATCGGACTAAAATTTTCGATAAATATGTTATTTATAGAAATTGCTGGCGATGGCAAAAATGCCACGCTAACGCTACCTTTAATTTCAATTTTAGAGTTGGTTTGTTTGGATAATTTTTCAGCAATATCATTTCTAAGTTTTGAATTGTCTAAAAAATTCGGCAATAGGAAAGTTAAAACAATCAACACAAATAAAATCATTGTGAAAATTTTAAATTCCTTAGTTTTATAAAATCTGATCTTGCGAGCCCTATTTTTAAGGAAGATAGCTAAGCTGTGAATTTTTTCCTTATCAATTTTTATCATTTAATTATTAATTTTTTGAATGTCATTAATAATGGTTTCGCTAGTTATTATATTTCGCTGAGTATTAAAAATATTTATCATCACCAGAGAAAAAATTATAATGAAAATACTGGCGATAATAGCATTAAATAATAGGTCATTGGCTGGACTTAAATCTCTATTTTCGCCAATGTTTATCAGGGTGTGTCGCTTATTTTCAGTATTCGATTTCAAACCCAAATCTTGAATTTTATTTTCAATAATTTTTTCATTTATTTTTAAATAATTTCCATAACTTTTGATAAGACCAACAATATAAATATTTTTTTCGATTTTATCTATCTCATTATTTTCAAGATAGTTGATATCTTTGATTCTAACTTTAAGGAATTTTGACACCTTCTCCACATCAATGCCCTGATTTTCACGAATATTTTTTAAAAACTCCCCAACTGGCGAATTTTCGTAATCCTGAAACTCTCTTTGACTGGTAATTGTAATATGATCCATTGTTAATTAATAATTTTAGAGATGTTATTATTAGCATTAATTAATGCTAGATTACCTGCATTTTTTGATAATTCAAATAAGATATTGGTATTATTTAATAAATTATTCAAAATTTCATTAATATTTTTAATATTAAAATCAATTTCTTTGACCATAATACAGGCACCATTTTGATTTAAGTAATTTGCATTTTTTTGTTGATGATCATCGGCTGATTCAGCAAACGGAACCAAAATCATCGGCTTTTTCGCACAACAAAACTCAAATATAGATGATGAACCAGCTCTGGCAATTATTAAATGAGCTTCATCAATTAAGGTCGCCATATCTTCAAAATAACTATCTACCACAATATTTAAATTAAAGGATTTATATTGATTAAAGGTCGACTCAACTAATTCCGCTCTGCATTGTTGAAAAATTTGAATTTGCTCTTTAATATTTTCAGAAAAATTGTAAAAGGCTTTTGGCAAAATATCGCTAAAAATTTTAGCCCCTCCTGACCCACCTATAACCAAGATTTTAAAATATTTTTTTTCAACATTTTCAATATTAAAATCAGAATTTAATAGAATGTCATAGCCAAATTTATTTTCGGTTTTAATTGCAAAACTTTCATTTTTGGGCAAAGTATAAGTTTTAGAATTTAAAGCAATAATCTCATCACGAATTGGATTACCAGTATATGTTGTTTTTGATTGAAACAAAGGATTTATGCCATCGGTTTTTTCAAATGATAAACATATTTTGAATGCAAATTTTGCAAATAATCGGTTAACTTTTCCTAAATGAGCATTTTGTTCGTGCAAAATTATTTTAGAATTAGAAAACACTCCTGCCAATAGTATTGGAAAGGTTGAATATCCACCGAAAGCGATAATATAATCAGGTCGATATTTAATTATTTGAACCAGTGATTTAAAGAATCCAAGTAATGTTTTTATAGAAAAATTTATTAACCCAAAAATATTTTTTACAAATTGGGCGCTGGGGATTAAATTATAGTTTAAATTGTCAGTGCTTTTGATAAAATTTTTAGATTTAATATCACCGTAAAACCAAATCTGATGACCCTGCTTTTGTAAATATTCGGCAAGAGAAATTGCTGGAATGATATGACCACCAGTTCCGCCCGAAGAAATAAAAATTTTTTTTAACATAAATTATTAATTGATATCTTGACAAATTTTAATTTTATATTAGCTTTTTTAATTGTTTAGAAAAAATTTCCAATAAGTTTTTTATAATTTTATGAAAAAAAATAATAATTTACCAAAACATTTTATCAATTTATCTGAAATTAATGATTCGGATTTAAAAAATATTATAAAATACGCCAAAAAATTAAAGAAAAATTCAAAATTATTTTCACACTCAAAAAAACTTGATCAAGCCAATTTAATGATGATTTTTGAAAAAACCTCAACTAGAACCAGAGTTTCTTTTGAAGTTGCCATCAATCAGCTCGGAGGCAACGCCATTGTGATGAATAAAAATGATATGCAATTAGGCAAAGGAGAAACTGTGGCCGATACCGCAAAGGTTTTGTCTCGTTTTGTAGATTTTATAATGATTCGCTCAAATTCTCACGAAACCATTACTGAATTTGCCAAAAATTCTAGTGTTCCTGTTATCAATGGTTTGTCTGATTTTTCTCATCCTTGCCAAATTTTAGCAAGTATTCTAACAATTGAAGAAAAATTTGGTAGCATCAAAGGCAAAAAATTAGCTTGGTGTGGTGATCAAAATAATGTTTTAAATTCCTATATCGAAGCTTCTGAGGCTTTTGGCTACGAACTTTCAATTGCCAGCCCTGAAGAATTTGATTTTAGTCATTCTTTAATCAATAAAATGAAAAAAGCTGGAGCAAAAATTTCTCTTCACAACAACATTGAAACTGCAGTTAAAAACGCCGATGTGGTTATTACCGATACTTGGTTCTCAATGGGCGATGAAGCAGAAAATAATGATGCACTTCGTCAAAGAAAAATTAATTTGTTGCAACCTTTTCAAGTAAATGAACAAGCAATGAAATTGGCAAATAAAAATGCAATTTTTACGCACTGCCTACCTGTATATCGTGGCTTTGAGGCAAGTGAAGATGTGGTTGACTCTAAATACTCAATTATATTTGACGAGGCTGAAAATCGTCTTCATATTCAAAAAGCAATTTTATTGTGGGTTGCCGACTTTTTTTAAAATATAATTTTTTATAAATGCAAGCTTTAGTTCTATCTAAACAAGGAGATTTCAATAGTATAAAAGTTGAAGAAGTTCCTGATCCAAAACCAAAAACTAACGAAATCATAGTTAAACATAATTTTGCTGGAATCAATTTCTTCGACTATGCTTTTGCCAAAGGCATTTACAAATTAAAAAAAATGCCAGCTATTTTAGGAATCGAAGGTAGTGGCGTTATATCAGAAATTGGCGCCGATGTTAAAGATTTTAAAGTTGGCGATCGAGTCACTTATTTTAATGCTGGAGTTGGTTCTTTCGCTCAAAAAAAAGCCGTTTTGGCTTCTAGAGCAATTGCATCACCCGATTTTTTGACTGACGATATTATTTCGGGTTGTTTTATTAAGGGCTTGATGGCTCACACCTTACTTCATAAAGTCTCTTTATCTGCATTGGTTAAAAGAATTTTAGTTCAATCTGCAACCAGTGGCGTTGGTCATATTTTATGTCAACTAGCTAAACAAATGGGGATTGAAATTATTGGCACCGTTGGCTCTGATGAAAAAATTGAATATGCAAGATCAATTGGTTGTAGCTATGTTATCAATTATTTAACTCAAGATTTGGTGCAAGAAGTCGGCAATATCACCGATTATATGGGGGTTGGAATTGTCTTTGATTCTATTGGAAAAGAAACATTAAAAAAATCAATCGATTGTCTTTGGGGCATGGGACTTTGCGTCAGCTTTGGCGAAACCTCTGGTGGAATTGAATCATTCAACATTGACGATTTAACTGCAAATTCAGTTTTTTTAACTCGACCAAAACTAAATCAATACAAAGCTCCAAGAACCGAACTTATTTCTGGTGCTAATGAAATTTTTAATGCTGTTAAAAAGGGTGTGGTTAGACCAAAAATAACAAAATATAATTTTAACGATATTAAGAGAGCTTTTGAAGATATTGAAAATCGCAAAACCACAGGATCATTGGTTTTAAGCTTTTAGTTTTTGGCTTTATATTCACAAAATTCACTAATTTTACAATTTTTACAATCAGGATTCCTCGCCTTGCAAATATATCTTCCATGCAAAATCATCCAATGATGAGCATGAAGCAAAAATTCTTTTGGAATTTTTTTTAACAAAGCAATTTCAGTTTTTTCAGGGGATTCTTCATTAACAATTCCGATTCGATTAGCAATACGAAAAACATGAGTATCAACCCCCATAGTTAATTGTTTAAAAGCGCAATTTAATACAACATTTGCGGTTTTACGCCCTACTCCAGCAAGCTTTATTAGACTTTCAAAATCATTTGGAACTTCTGAGTTATGATTTTGAATTAATTGTTCGCTAAGTAAAATTACATTTTTAGCTTTTGCATTATATAAACCAATTGTGGCAATATATTTTTTTAATTTTTTTTCTCCTAATTTCAGCATTAACTCTGGGGTATAGGCAATTTTAAATAACTCTTTTGTGGCTTTATTTACATTAATATCGGTGCTTTGAGCCGACAAAACAACGGCCACCAACAAGGTATAGTTATTGATATATTCAAGTTCAGTTTGAGGATTTGGATTATTTTGTTGCCAAATATCAAAAATTTTTGTAATATTTTTTTTAATCATTTTTAATTTTTTATTTTACAAATAAAATTTGTTATTTAATTTAATTAAAAAATTTAACGAAAATATTTTAAATATCAAAATTTATAATTAATGAATATTAACGAACTCAAACAACAAAAGAAAATTCATTTTATTGGCATTGGAGGCATTGGTATGAGTGCCTTAGCTTTTATTCTTAGAAAGTGGAATATTGCCATCCAGGGTTCGGATTTACGCGAAAATTATTTAACTCCAAAACTCAAAGAAGCTGGTGTAGAATATTTTGTTGGACACCATGAAAAAAATTTAAGCGACGATGTGTCTTTAGTTGTTCAAACCTCAATTATTAAAACTGATAATCCCGAAATTATAAAAGCACAAAATCGTGGCATTAAAATTATAACCCGAGCCCAATTATTGGCATCAATCATGCAAGAATATAAGGGCATAACTATTGCTGGAACACATGGCAAAACCAGCACTACCGCCATGGTTAGCGTTATGCTTGAAGTAAATAATATTAACCCTACGGTTATTAATGGTGGCATCATTCACTATTTTCAAAGCAACTCAAAAATTGGCAGTGGTGAATATTTAGTTGCCGAATCTGATGAGTCCGATGCTAGCTTTGTAAATTTACCAACAATGATTGGAGCAGTCACCAATATTGAGCCAGAGCATCTCGAATTTACTGGATATAATGGTGACTTTGATAAACAAAAGCAATGTTTTGAAAAATATATCACTCAAATACCCGATAATGGTTTAGCAGTTTTGTGTATCGATAGCCCAGAGGTTGTGAATATTTATGAAAAAATAAAATCATATAAATCAAATTTGATTACTTATTCAATTCATAATAATGCTGATATTGTGGCAAAAAATATTGTGGTTGATGCAAAGGGATTAAAATTTGATATTCACTTTAAAAATGGTGAAATTATTCAAGATATCGCCATGCCAATTTATGGCGAACACAATGCTGGTAATGCCTTAGTAGCTGTGGCAATCGGTAAATTTTTAGGATTAAATGCCACACAAATTAAGAACGGTTTGTCAGCTTATAATGGGGTTAAGCAAAGATTTACAAAGGTTGGAGAATATAATAATGCTTCTATCATCGATGATTACGGTCATCATCCAACTGAAATTAAGGCAACACTTAAGGCCGCTCGCAATATCGTTAAAAATCACCAATTGATTTGTGTATTTCAACCTCATAAATACACTAGAGTTCGAGACTTGTTTAATGAATTTGCTAATGCTTTTATTGATGCTGACTGCGTTATTGTTTGTGATATTTACTCAGCTTCACAAAGTCCAATTGAAGGAATCAGCCAAGATTCAATTTGCGATGCCATCAAAAAAACTGGACATAAAAATGTTATAAAATTAAATCATGAAAATGATTTAGCTTCAATTTTAAAACCAATTTTAAAATCTGGAGATTTAGTTTTATGCACTGGCGCTGGAACCATAAGTTCATGGGCTTATAAATTAGAAGAGAATTTAAAAAATTTATAAAATGGATTTATCAATTCGCGACCTAAACACCTATAACCAGATGCTTAAGGCGTTCCCATTAATTCATCAATTTTATCCAAAAATTACCGAAAAAGAATTTGCAAAAGAGCTTAAAGAAATGATAAAATTAAGTGATTACAAAATGATTGCCAGCTATATAGATAAAGAGCTGGTTGGTGTTTCTGGCTATTTAGTTTCTAGAATGTTTTATTGTGGCAAATTTTTGCAAGCCTGCAACTTAATAGTTCTTGAAAAATATCGTGGACAAGGAATTGGCAAAAAACTTCTACAAAATCTCGAAGAAAAAGCAAAGGAGCTGAATTGCGATAAATTGGTTCTCGATTCTTACACCGAAAATAAAAAATCACACTCGCTTTATTTTGGAGAAAATTTTTATATACGCGGTTTTCATTTTATGAAAAATTTATAATTACCTTATCAAGAGTGAAGAATCACCATAGGAATAAAAGCGATAATTATTTTTTATAGCGTAATCATATATTTTAAAGGCATTTTCATAACCAATAAAAGCACAAATCAACATGAAGAGCGTCGATTTTGGCAAATGAAAATTGGTCATCAAAACATCAACTATTTTAAATTTATAAGACGGGTAAATAAAAATATTGGTAGAACGATTTTGAGGCTGTAACAGACCGCACTCATCAACACTTGATTCCAAAGCCCGAAGCGAGGTAGTGCCAACTGCTATTATCTTATTGCCATTGGCCTTGGCTTGATTTATAATATCACAATTTTCCTGTGATAAATAAAATTTTTCACTATGCATTTTATGTTCCAAAATATTGTCAGTGCGAACTGGTAAAAAGGTTCCAGCGCCAACATTTAAGGTAAGATAAACTAATTTAACTTTTTTTTCTTTTAATTTTTCTAAAATATTATCGGTAAAATGCAATCCAGCGGTTGGAGCCGCAACTCCAATTCCATCTTTTGCATAAATTGTTTGATAGTTTTTTTCGTCCCCTTTATTGTTTGCATCATCGCGCTTAATATATGGCGGAAGTGGAACTTGACCATATTGTTCAATATTTTTAAGCAATTTTTCACCATCAAAATTAAATTTAATTTTGATAAATCCATCAATATCCTTATGAATAATTTCAGCAAAAAATTCCTTATCGAAAAAAATTTTATCACCTGTTTTAATTTTTTTAGCAGGCTTACATAGAGCTTGCCAACAGCTATTTTCAAGCTCTTGGTCAAGATTTATATTAATTTTTGTGGTGCTAAAATTTATAGTACCAATTAATTTTGCCTTGATTACCTTAACTTGATTAAATATCATAACATCACCCGACGAAACATAATCGAGTAAATTGGCGATTTTTTTATCGAAAATTTGATTATTGTTAAAAACTAAAAGCGGGGTTCGCTCTTTATCCTTAAAGGGTTCTTGAGCTATTAAATGTTCTGGTAAATTAAAATTATAATCTTCGGTTTTAAACATGGAAAATAACAAAACTCATTTTGGTTTTAAAGAGGTTAATATTTCACAAAAAGCCAATTTAGTTGGGCAAATTTTTTCAAATGTAGCCCAAAAATATGATTTAATGAACGATGTAATGAGCATTGGCACTCATCGCCTTTGGAAAAACTCAATGATAAAACATTTAGATTTTTTTGACAACATGAAAATTATCGATGTCGCTGGAGGAACTGGTGATATTGCCTTTAAAATTGCCAAAATTGCCAATGAAAAATCCTTAAATTATCAAATCGATTTAGTGGATATAAATCCGCAAATGCTTGAAGTTGGAAAGTCTAGAGCTATTGATAAAAACTTATTTAACAATTTAAAATTCACAGTCGCAGATGGTGAAAATTTGCCATTTGTTGACGAAACCTTTGATTATTTTACCATTGCTTTTGGCATCAGAAATTTCACCAATGTTGAAAAAGGAGTTGAAGAAGCCTTTCGAGTTTTAAAAAAAGGCGGAAAATTTATTTGTCTAGAATTTTCCAAGGTTGAAGATTTATTGCTTCAAAAAATTTACGATAATTATTCTTTCAAAATTATACCAAAAATGGGGGAATTTATATTAAAAGATGGTGAGTCTTATCAATATTTAGTCGAAAGTATTCGTAAATTCCCAGACCAAAAAACTTTTAAGAAAATCATCGAAAAACAAGGTTTTAGTGATGTAAAATATCAAAATTTAACATTTGGAGTTTGTGCGATTCATTATGCGATTAAATAAATTTTTACCAATAATTATTCTGATTTTTTTAAATTCTTGCATTGGTTTTTGCCATGTTGAGCCAAGCTATACCGAAGAAGCCAAAAGGCTTTATGATTCCCTTGGAACTTATCGAGTTTGGCTTTCCAAAGAAGAGGCCAGAAAAATTTTTGGTGATTGTTATCGTTTTGGCGATGTTATTTATG
>JBMSPZ010000018.1:0-14307 GCA_049423025.1 Rickettsiales bacterium | reverse complement strand
CAATCCGAAGAAATTTTGGAGGCAATTTATAATAAAAAAATCTATCTTTTTGACAATAAACAAAATAAATTAAATCAAATTATCAAGGAAATTATTACTAATAATTCGGATTTAAATTCAAATCTCCAGCTTTTAAAAAATAATATTTCTGATGTTGAGGAAATTCTCTTTACATCGCTTAAAATCAAAGAATTTATGGATAAAAATTACCCAAATATTAAATTAAATTTTGATTTTTTTGGCGACAATAAATATTCTTATCATAATAAAATTATTTTTGATATTTTTGTTGATAATTTTAGATATGCAATTGCCAAGGGTGGTTGTTATCGAATTAATTGTAATGATAGTTTTGTTGAAGCGGTTGGCTCTACAATTTATATAAATTATTTAAGAAAACTTTCAAAATAAAAACTTATGAATCAAAATAAAAACCTAAAATTAGCCAAAATTTATGCGATTGTAAATCAAAAAGGAGGGGTTGGCAAAACCACTACTGCAATCAATCTAGCCACGGCTTTATCGGCTTTGAATAAAAAAATTTTGATTATTGATATGGATCCACAAGGCAATGCTTCAACGGGTCTTGGTATTGAAGTTGCCGAAAGAAAATCCACGACTTATGATTTAATAATAGGCAATAAAACTGCCAAAGAGGTGATTGTAAAAACTAAAATTCCAAATCTTAAAATTATTACCTCGACTGTTGATTTATCAGCTTGCGAAATTGAGTTAGTAGAGGTTGAAAATCGCGAATATTTGCTTAAAAATGCCCTAAATTTAGTACAAAATGATTTTGATGCCATTATAATCGATTGTCCGCCATCGCTTGGATTGTTAACGATTAATGCTCTTTGTGCTTGCAATTCTATAATTATTCCAATGCAGTGTGAGTTTTTTTCGTTAGAAGGATTGAGTCATTTGTTGAACACTATTGGCTTGGTAAAAAATAATTTAAATCCAGAAATCCAAATTGCTGGCGTAATTTTAACTATGCATGACAAAAGAAATAAACTTACCGAGCAAGTCGAAAAAGATGTAAGGGATTATTTAGGTGATAAAGTCTATAGCAATCATATACCGCGAAATATTAGAATGTCAGAGGCTCCGTCTTATGGCTTACCTGGTATAATATATGACCCAAAATGCCTTGGTTCGGTGGCATATTTAAATTTGGCAAAAGAAGTTATTGCAAAAGAAGGTCTTTAAAGCTAATTTGTTATTAAATTACTAATCATTATATTTTAGCATGAAGAAAATTTTAAATACCCCTTTTATTTCTTGTTCTATTTTTATTAAGCTCTAAGGCATTTGCTGTTCCCAAAACAGTTGATAGTTCAACTGCTTGCACATCCGCAGGGGTATGCTCAGGAACAGCGGGAGGAACGGTATCAGTTTCAAATACTTTATGTGATTTAAATGGACAAGCAGCTGATACTTGTACAACCAAGTATAGATTCATTGAAACTTATACATGCACAACTGATCCAATCGCTTGTCAAAATATGTGCATTTCAGCTTGCAACAAGATTAAGGCTTTTATTGCTCATCCCGGCATTGCTGATGTTTCAAGTAATGTTAGCTCGAACTCATTTACCAGATCAATGTGTAATGCTTTAAAGGTTGTTACTGGTTCGGCTGGTAAAACATTTGCGGCATTTGCGATTATTGCCGTTGGTATTGGTTTCTTCTCGGGTAAGGTTTCTTGGGGTTTGATGATTGGTGTGGCTGCTGGTATTGCTGCGATGTTTGGCGCTCCATCAATTGTCGCTGCCATCTCCGGACAAGATACTAATATGATGTGCAATATAAATTAAACTATTTTTTAAATAAGTTGAAAAGCAATAATTATTTATTAAAATTAAAAAAATAAATAATCTATATTGAATTTTTTTCACGATGAGTTTTTTTAAAATTTTAAAAAATATTTTAATTTTCGAAGCATTAATTATTTTAAGCTCTTGCTTCAATCCAGACTATCAAACATACGGTAAATTAACATTTCACGCTACCAATAAGGATGAATTTTTCATTTATAATGTCGATGAAAAATTTTATCAAAAATATAAAAATTCTGCAAATAACAAAGAGCATCCAAGGCTTAGTAATGAAGAAACAAAAATGTTAAAATATTTGCTAAAAAAGAACAAATATTGTGTGAAGAATTCATTTTATCCAAAATTTGAAATATTATCTAGGCAAGAAAAAATTTACGATGCAACTTTTGCAAAATTAATTGCACAAAATTATAATGCTAAACCATTATCTCCAGTATCATATTACGGTAAATGTTATTAAAATGACCAAAAAATTTATAAAAAATACAATTTACATTGCTTCAGATCATGCAGGCTTTGTCTTGAAAAAATATTTAATTCTTAATTTAAAAAAAAATAATCTTGAAGTCATTGATCTTGGCACTGATAGCAAAGAAGTTTCGGTGGATTACCCAGATTTTGCCAAAAAAATGGCAGAAAAAATCGATGAAAATTCCTTCGGAATTTTAATTTGTGGCAGTGGAATTGGTATCGCAATTTCCGCCAATAGAAACAAAAATATTCGCGGCGCTCTCTGTCATAATAAAATTAGTGCTAGTCTGGCTAGGGCCCATAATGACGCCAATGTAATTTGTTTGGGCGCTAGATTTTTAAAACAAAAATACGCCTTGGCAATTTGTAAAACTTTTTTAACCAAAAAATTTGATGGTAAACGACACATTGCTAGAGTTGAAAAACTTGGAAAATAAATCAAGAATAATTCGCAGTTTCGGCAGAATTAAAAGTAGAAAAATTTCTGATGCAAAAAATTTGCTGTATAAAAATTCTTTTGAAAAATATCGAATCGATTTTACCAATCTTTCAACACAAAATAATGTTTTAGAAATTGGCTTTGGCTTTGGTGATTTTTTCTTTGCCAATGCTAAAAACAATCAATTGCAAAATTTTTATGGTTGTGAACCTCATATTAACGGCATAATTAGCCTTTTTCAAAAATTACAATTGCTACCATTAACTAATATTAAAATTACTAATGAAGATGTAAGATTAGTGATAAATAAATTTCCTGATAATTTTTTTGAAAAAATATATATTTTATTTCCTGACCCTTGGCCAAAGCAAAAACAACAAAAAAGAAGGCTTATAAACACTGAATTTCTTGATGAAATATTAGCAAAAAAACTAAAATTGAACCATAAAATTATTATTGCCAGCGATGATAACTCTTATAAAACATGGATATTGGCGCATATTTTAAAGTCAAAAAAATTTATTTGGACCGCTAAAAATCCTGATTCATGGCAGAATTTTCCTGAAAATTGGGTAATTTCTAAATATCATCAAAAAGCTTTAAATGAAAATAGAGAGCCAATTTTAATTGAAATTGAAAAAATAAATGACTGAAAATATTAATTTACCAAAAGTTAAGGGCGAATATAAATTTGATGCCAAAATCATAAATTGGTTTGATTTAAAGGGCAGGGCAGAGATTATGTTTAAGCCGTATGATATTGAGGATTTATCTTTTTTCTTAAAAAATATAGATAAAAAAATTCGGGTGCAGGTAATTGGTGCGGGTTCAAATGTAATTATTGCCGATGAAGGAGTTGGTGGGGTTTTAATTAAGTTATCTAACAATTTTTTAAATATTGATTATTACGAAGGCACCCTTGTTATTGGCGCTTCAGTGCCTTGTCAAAATGTTGCTAAATATTGTCAAGAACTAGGTCTTGGAGGTTTAGAATTTTTAAGTGGCATACCAGGAAATATTGGCGGAGCAATAGCAATGAATGCCGGTTGCTACGATAATGATATTAGTAATAATTTAATTTCGGCTAGAGCAGTTGATTATGATGGCAATATTGTAGAAATCAAAAATCAGGATTTTGAATTTTATTATCGTGGAAGCAAAATTTCTAAAAAATTTATTTTTTGTCAAGGGGTATTTAAGGTGCAAAAATCAACTGCTCTTGAGGTTGGAAATAAAATTATTGAGCTACAAAATAAAAGAGAATTAGCACAACCCATTCGAGCCAAAACTGGTGGTAGCACTTTTAAAAATCCACCACATATTAAGGCTTGGCAATTAATTGATGATGTTGGTTTTCGGGGAAAGATTCTCGGTGGAGCTCAATTTTCAGATAAGCATTGTAATTTTTTAATTAACATTAACAATGCCACCGCTAAAGATTTAATTGACCTTGGCAATTCGGCTAAAGCCAAGGTTTTGTCAAAGCATAATATTGATTTGGAATGGGAAATAAAATATTTAAAATAAATGGTTGAATATAAATTTTGTTTTTTTATTATGAACTTATGCAAATAGTTAAAATCATAAAAACATCTCAAGGAATTATTAAAAGCATCACTCTTGGTGCTGTCTGTTGTTGTAGATAAATAATATCCAAACTTTTACTACCCCATTTTTTCAAATTTATTTTATATTTTATGACATATCAAGACGACACAATTTTACTTCATGGCGGACAAACTCCAGATTCAGCAACTGGGTCAAGAGCAGTTCCAATTTATCAAACCACATCATATAATTTTAAAAATTCTAAGCATGCTGGAGATTTATTTGCATTAAAGGAATTTGGTAATATTTATACCCGATTAATGAATCCAACTACCGATGTTTTTGAAAAACGCATCGCCGAACTTGAGGGCGGAGTTGGAGCTTTGGCTGTGGCTTCAGGGCAATCGGCAATTACTGTCGCAATTTTGAATATTGCCCAAGCTGGTGATGAAATTATTGCTTTCGATAATTTATATGGTGGAACCTATAATTTATTTAAACATACCCTTGCCAAGCTTGGCATTAAAACCCATTTTGTTGACTCAAACAAGCCTGAAGATATCAGCAAATATGTAAATGCTAAAACTAAATTAGTTTATGGTGAATCGATTGGTAATCCTAAGCTAAATATTACCGATTTTGAGTTGGTCGCCAAAATCGCCCATTCGCATCAATTGCCTTTTATTGTTGATAATACTTTAAGCCCATATATTTTTAAACCATTTCATCATGGGGTGGATATTATCGTTTATTCGGCAACAAAATTTATTGGCGGTCATGGCACTTCGATTGGCGGGCTTGTGGTCGATTCTGGCAAGTTTGATTGGGCGGTTAAAATTGATGGACAAAATAAATTTCCATTAATTGCTGACCCTGACTCAAGTTATCACGGCATTAATTTTATTGAAGCACTAAAGCCACTTGGTAATATTGCATATATTATCAAGGCTCGAGTCACATTGCTTCGTGATTTAGGTTTTGCGGTTTCGCCATTTAATTCATTTTTATTTTTACAAGGTCTCGAAACTTTACATCTTCGCATTGCCAGACATTGCGAAAATGCTTTGAAAGTGGCAGAATTTTTAGAAAATCATCCGAAGGTTTCATGGGTAAATTATCCAAATTTAAAATCCAGCGCCCAATATCAAAAAGCCAAAAAATACATGCCAAAAGGCACTAGTTCAATAATTGGCTTCGGAATTAAAGGAGGTAAGGAAGCTGGAATAAAATTTATCGATAATTTAAAATTATTTTCTCATGTGGCAAATGTTGGTGATGCTAAATCATTAGTTATTCACCCAGCTTCAACCACTCATCAACAACTTAGTGAATCTGAACAAGAGGCAACTGGAGTTAGTCCTGATTATATTAGGTTATCTATTGGCATTGAAGATTTTGAAGATATTAAGGCGGATTTAGAAAATGCCTTGGGTTTATCTTAAATTTAATTTAAGCTCGCAAATATTTTTTATATTTGCGAGTTAAATTTTTTTTAAAGTTTTATTGGCAGGCTAGGCACTCTTCATATTTTTCGCCACTAGCTGAATTTTGATTAAAATCAATATCTTCTCTTTGAGTTTTATTGGAAACCTTATCCGCTCTTTGAATTGAGGTAGAACGGCAATAATAAAGGCTTTTTAATCCTTTTTGCCAAGCTCTAAAATGAATTTCATGAAGGTATTTTTTGGAAACATTACCTGGAATAAAAATATTTAAGCTTTGGGCTTGGCAAATATATTCCTGCCTTTCCGCTCCTAAGTCAATAATCCATCTTTGGTCAATTTCTTGGGCAGTTTTGAAAACTAATTTTTCGTGATCATCAAGAAAATCCAGATGCTGAACCGAACCTTCATTGATAGTAATTGAAGACCAAATATCTTCCGAATTTTTTCCTTTTGATTCAAGTAATTTAACTAGATTTTTATTACGAACATTAAAAGATCCAGTTAAAGTTTTTTGGGTAAAGGAATTAGCAGCAAATGGCTCAATACCTGGAGAGGAATTGCCAGCAATAATCGAAATTGAAGCGGTTGGAGCAATTGCTAATTTATTGGAAAAGCGTTCTTCAATGCCAGCATCTTTGGCATCTAGGCAAGCTCCGCGTTCCTTGGCTAAAGTTTTTGAAGCACGATCAACGCCTTGTTTGATATGCATAAAAATTTTCTTGTTCCAAACCTTGCTCATTGCTGATTCCATCGGCACATTTTTGCTTTGTAAAAAAGAGTGAAAACCCATAACGCCAAGTCCAACACTACGCTCTCTCATTGCTGAATATTTGGCTTTATTCATACCTTCTGGAGCTTTGTCAATAAAGTCTTGCAAGACATTATCTAGAAATCTCATAACATCTTCGAGAATTTCTGGATTGTCTTTCCATTCATCATAATATTCTAAATTTAGTGATGATAAACAGCAAACAGCAGTGCGATCATTGCCGAGATGGTCAATACCAGTTGGTAAAGTAATTTCACTGCAAAGATTTGAAGTTTTAACGGTTAAATTTAATTTTTGTTGATGAGTTGGTCTAGCTCTATTGACGGCATCAATAAATAAAATATAAGGTTCACCAGTTTCAATTCTAGCGGTCAGAAGCTTTATCCATAATGCTCGAGCCTTAACAACTTCAAGAGTCTGTCCGCTATGAGGACTTTTTAATTCAAAATCACCATCTTTTTCCACCGCTTTCATAAATTCATCAGTAACTACTACACCATGGTGAAGATTTAAAGAGCGACGATTTGGGTCGCCACCAGTAGGACGGCGCAAGTCGATGAATTCTTCAATTTCTGGGTGATTTATCGGAAGATAAACCGCAGCAGAACCACGACGCAAACTTCCTTGTGAGATTGCTAGGGTTTGTGAATCCATTACTTTGATAAAAGGAATAATACCCGAAGTTTTGCCATTGCCACGAACAGTTTCGCCAATTGAACGCAAATTGCCCCAGAAGCTACCAATGCCACCGCCTCTTGACGCTAGCAAAACATTTTCGTTCCATAAATCAACAATGCCACTTAAGGAATCAGATGACTCATTTAAAAAACATGAAATCGGCAAACCTCTTTCAGTTCCGCCATTGCTTAATACTGGAGTAGCAGGCATGAACCATAAATTTGAAATATAGTTGTAAATCCGATTGGCATGTTCTTGATCGTCAGCGTAATATGAAGCGACACGAGCAAATAATTCCTGATAATTTTCATTTGGCATTAAATAGCGGTCTTTTAAAACTGCCTTACCAAAATTACTAAGTCTTTCATCTTTTTTTAAATCAATATTGATTTTGAAATTAGATTTTACATTAAGTTTTGAGGTATCGTTATTAATCAAAATCGTGGTATGTTTGATTGCTTTATTTTTAGTCATGATATGTTATTATTTGATGTTTCTTAAAGTAGATTAAAACAAAAGATGAAACTATATTTAGTATTATAGAGACAAAAATTACACTACATATAGGAATATTTTAAAATGATAATTTAAAAAAATCTAGATATTTTTTTTAAAAAATTGCAAAAAAATTAGTTGCCATTTAAATTTACAGATAACAAAAAATATTTTTTTAAAATAAATTGAAAATAGTCAATATTTTCAAGTGTTAATAAATATTAATTAATAAAATAATTAAAATAAACTCTAAAAAAATCTAGGTTATAAATCTTATAAAAATTTTATTGTTTACAAATGAGAAATTCAAAATAGATGCAGAATTTTGTATGTGATTTTGAGTTTTTTAAGCGAAATAAGGAAAAATAAAAAGACCCTTAAAAAAATTTAGTTTTATTATAACTAAAATTTTTAAGGGTCATTACTTAAAAAAAAGAGAAATAAAATTATTCCTCAGTGCCAACTCGAACTTTAAGCATAGAATCAGGATTGGAAACTTTTCCATTTGGTCCATCGCCAACTTTAATTTTGTCAACAAATTCCATTCCTTTAATTACACGACCAAAAACTGTATATTGGTTGTCTAGAAATCTTGAATCTTTGGTAACAATAAAGAATTGACTATTGCCACTATTTGGATCGGAAGCTCTAGCCATTGATACTGCGCCACGAATATGAGGTTCGTCAGAAAATTCAGCTTTTAAATCTGGTAATTTGCTTCCGCCCATTCCAGTTCCAGTTGGGTCGCCAGTTTGAGCCATAAAACCTGGAATCACACGGTGAAAGAAAATGCCATCATAGGATTTTTGACGAGCCAATGTTTTAATGCGATTAACATGGTTTGGAGCAATATTTGGAAGAAGTTGAATCACAACTCTTCCTTGCTTAAGATCGATATAAAGTATGTTTTCGGGGTCTTGATATTTTTGATTTTGGGCGTTTGCTTGAGAGTTTGAATTTGTCATAAGGCAAAAAATTAAATTAATAATTGCAAAAAATTGAAATAGTTTTTTAAAGTAGTTTTTCATGAGTAATTAATTAAAAAAATTAAAAAGATTAACAAATTTAGTAATTTTAAAAGATAGTTTTATTTATTCAATTATTTATTTTATAATCTAAAATTATCTCTAGTTTTTAAATTTTTATGATGTAAAATTATTAAATGCAACCTCGATATTAATTTAATTAAATCAAATATGTCACTAAATAAAGTAACCTTAATTGGAAATTTGGGTCAAGACCCCGAAGTGCGCTCAACTCAAAATGGCGGAGAGATTGCAACATTTTCTATTGCCACCACCGAAAGCTGGAAAGATAAAAACACTGGCGAAAGAAAGGATAAAACTGAATGGCATCGCATTGTTATTTATTCGCAAGGTTTGGTTGGAATTGCAAAAAATTATTTAAAAAAAGGCTCAAAAATTTACATCGAAGGATCTTTACAAACCCGTAAATGGACTGATAATCAAGGCATTGAGCGTTATACAACCGAAGTAGTTTTGCAGAATTATAACTCTAATTTGCAAATGTTGGATAGTCGCGATCGTGCTGGTGGTTCAATGTCTGACAATGGCTATAATCAATCATCATCTGGCAAAAAAAACAATGATGTTATGATTGAAGAAAATGACGATGAAATTCCTTTTTAGTTTTAATATTATATAATTTAACATGGTTAAAATTTCTATTAACGGTGCAAATCACGAAGTTCCAAACGGAATTACTATAATACAAGCTTGCGAAATTGCTGGCATTGAAATCCCGCGTTTTTGCTATCATGAAAGATTGGCAATTGCTGGAAATTGCCGTATGTGTTTAGTTGAAGTAGCTGGCGGTCCGCCAAAACCAGTAGCTTCATGTGCTATGCCCGTTAATGAAAATATGCAAATTTTCACTGATACGCCGATGGTAAAAAAAGCTCGTGAAGGTGTAATGGAATTTTTGCTTGCCAATCACCCGCTAGATTGTCCAATTTGCGATCAAGCTGGCGAATGTGATTTGCAAGACCAAGCATACCAATATGGCAAGGGTGAGGGTGAGTATAATGAATTTAAGAGAGCGGTCAAAGACAAAGAAATGGGGCCGTTAATTAAAACGCAAATGACAAGATGTATTCATTGCACTAGATGTGTTAGGTTCATCGAAGATGTCGCCGGAACTACCGAACTTGGCGCAGTTAATCGAGGCGAGCATATGGAAATCACCACTTACCTTGAAAAAAATGTCACCTCAGAATTATCTGGCAATGTTATTGATTTATGTCCAGTTGGAGCCTTAACTTCAAAGCCTTACGCCTTTAAAGCCAGAAGTTGGGAATTAAAAAAGACCGAAACTATCGATGTTATGGATGGTCTTGGCTCGAATATCAGGGTTGATTCTCGTGGTCTTGAAGTTTTAAGAATTTTACCGCGTTTAAATGAAGAAATTAACGAAGAATGGCTCGGGGATAAGTCAAGATTTTGCTATGATGGCTTTAAATATCAAAGATTGGATAAGCCATATTTAAAAATCGACGGCAAATTTAAGGAAGTAAGTTTTGATGAATCATATCAAAAAATTGCTGAATTAATTTCTGGCTTAAAACCATCTGAAATTGGGGCTTTAAGTAGCTCTCTCTCGTCGCTCAATGATATTTTTGCTTTAAAAAACTTGCTTGATAATTTAGGTTCAAAAAACTATGAATGTCGTTTATCAAATCAAAAATTAAATTCAAAAAATTTAAACGAAGCATTGTTTAACACCAAAATTTCTGGAATTGACAATGCCGATACTTGCTTATTAATAGGCGTTAATCCAAAAAAAGATGCTCCCGTTTTAAATGCTCGCTTAAGAAAAAGAACATTAACCAAAAAATTTGCTGTGGCTAGCATTGGCGATGTTTTGGATTTAACTTATAAACATCAAAATTTAGGTGATGATTTGAAAATCTTGCAAGAAATTTTAGATGGCAATCACGATTATTGCAAAATTATTGATTCCGATAAAAATCATATGTTAATAATTGGCGAAGATGTAGCAAGTCGTGAAGATGGCGAACAAATTATTAAAATTTGTAAAGCTATTGCCACAAAATATAATTTTATCAAAGATGGTTGGAATGGATTTAATTTCATGGCAAAATCCACTGGTCTAATCAATGGTTTAAGTCTTGGATTTACTTGCGATAAGGGCATCAATAATATTTTAGAAAAGGTGCAATCTGGTGAAATTAAATTAGTTTTCTTGCATAATGTCGATGATGAAATTGAGTTGTCGAAACTTGAGAAAGCCTTTGTGGTTTATATCGGAACTAATGGTGATAAGGCGGTTAAAATTGCTAATTTAATCTTACCCGCTTCAAATTATGTTGAAAAAGATGGCTATTACATAAATATTGAAGGTAGAATTCAAAAGGCCAGAAGAGCGGTTTTTGCACCAAATTTAGCCAAAAACGACATAGATATTTTTATCGATATTGCCAAAAAAATTGGTCTTGAATTATGTTTTTCAAATGAAGATGAATTATGTCATGAAATGAGTAAAATCAATGGTTTTGGCAATTATCACAATTTCTTGGAATATATACAAAATGAAGGTGTAAAGTTAAAAATTTCAAATGATAATAAATTTAATTTGGGTTCACAAAAACTGAAAATTAAGGATTATGATTATTATCTTACCAATGCCATAACTAGATCCTCAAGAACACTTAATAAATGCAGTTTAGAAAATAAATAATCTATTCAAAATTTGCCTTTATAAAATTAAATCAAAATTTTTTAAAAAAATTTGATTTAAAAATATAAAAAACCACCTTGCTTTTGAATTTAAAAGCATTAAAATTTGAAAAATACAAATCAAATTATTAATCTTTTGAATTAAATTTTTAATATTTTAAAAATTTTGATCAACAGATGGTAGTTTGATTTTACAATATCAACATTAAACAATTTTTTAATAATTTTAAAATGATTAAAATTCGTCTCTCCCGTGGTGGTAGAAAAAACCTCCCTTATTATCGTATTTTGGCAACTAACAGCACTTCGCCACGCGATTCTAAATTTCTTGAAAAACTTGGAACATATAATCCACTTTTAGGCGATACCGATGAAAAAAGAGTTACTATCGATAAGGATAGAGCTGAATATTGGTTATCTGTTGGTGCCAAACCAACTGAAAAAGTTGCCAAATTTTTAATTAATCTTGGAGTTAAAGGGGCAGAAAAATATAAGCCTACTTTCAAAAATAAACCAAAAGGTTCAAATCTTAAAAAGAAAGCTCAAGAAAAATTAGCTAAAGAACTCGAAGCTCAAAAAGAACAAGCATAATTTAGTCTAAATAAATAATTTTTAAATGCCGGTATCAAAAATATCGGCATTTTTTTTGTTCGAAAAAAAATTTAACCAAATATTAATTGGAAAATTGAAGGAAATTCATATTTTGTTTTTAAATTTTTAGCCAGAATTAATTCTTGATTTTTATTATAAATAAACTTTACTATTAAAGGCTATAATACTTATAAAATCTAAAATAATATTATTTCCTTAAAAATCCTAATAATAAAAATATAATTAAATAGCGCCCTAAAATGGTTCCAGCTTCGCCAAGATACTCAATTTTTGAAAGAAATAATCGTTATCTTCAAACATTATTTATAACAGAAAAATATTCTAAATATGGCAAGGAAAAACAAGGATTAATGGAGTTATTGGATTCAAATCAAGATTTTTCACAACAAAATTCAACCCCAAAAACTTTCGTCGATATATATAGAGAAAATTTATATGCACCAATTCGAAATTGTAAGGGATATTCTAATTTCTTAAGTGAAAGGCTTGATTTGAGTTTTGATAAATGCTGGAACTCATTTTTGAAAATTGTAGTAGGGGTTGTCTCAATTGGAGCGGGTTGTTATTTCATGGTTCCAAGTTCAAAACCAGAGAATCCAATATCTTATCAAGGGGATTTAAAAACTGATCGCATTCGCTAATAAGAAATCAAACCAGATCCGCGAACCGCAATTTTATTTTTTACAGAATATAATGTATATAAATCCTTTAAGATAATATCGTAATTGGTGAGGATTTTTTCAGAATTTGGGGTATCGTAAGTTACCACCTCTACATCAAAATCTTTAAGATATATTTGCACATAACTAAAAACTCCTGGGTCTGAGTAGCTTGGCATTTCATTTGGCATTAGAGTAAAAGATTTGTAAACATCTTCACCGAGATAATTTTTCCATTTAACAAAAAT
The DNA here is from genome assembly GCA_049423025.1 of Rickettsiales bacterium. Lineage (GTDB taxonomy): Bacteria > Pseudomonadota > Alphaproteobacteria > Rickettsiales > UBA1997 > CAILUF01. The sequence goes on along the minus strand of JBMSPZ010000018.1, from coordinate 1,389 downwards.
TCTGCCAAAAAAATCATTTTCATTATTAACAATAAAAGATTGACCCCTTGTTAAGCCGGGTTCAAGACTTTCGAGATTTAGAATATGTTTTGGAAATTTGATTTGAATATTTTCGAATCTTTGACTTGAGAGGTTGCTAATATAAATAGTCGGACTTTCCCTTCTGGCTTTGAAAGCGCAAGAAGTAATTAAAACTAACAGTAATAGATTGGCGATTATTTTTTTATTCATGATTATTCTTAAATTTAATTGCCTCAAATTCTTCGCGAATTTTAACCATCTTCAAGAATCTAGAGAAAGCATAAAGATAGCTGTAAATAATTCCATTAAAACCATAAATAAAATATCTTCTTACAAAAAATGCTTTAAAAAAGGCCAAAGTTGGAGCCAATAAAATTTTAAAAAACCCTAGTTTTTTATTTTTAAGAACTGCGTCTTTGGCCTGCATGGTGGAGTAGGAATTGATTTTGTCAACCCAATGCGAAAAATCCCGAAAAGATTGATGATAGATTATGTTATTGAGTTGTAAAATTTTATGGTTGGAATCTTTAAGTATCACCGAGTCATGAATTGATGAATTTTTGAATCCTGCAAAATTTTTATTATAAAGACGCAACTGATTATAATAATAAGCAAAGCGATGGGGTTTGATTTCAAAACGAAATTTATTAACAATCTTCATCCTAAACCCCGCAACTTCTGGTTGAATTTCTTGGCTAAAAATTTCCTTAATTTCGTTGGCAAGATTGGGCGAAACCTCTTCATCGGCATCAATATTTAACAGCCATTGATTTTTGCAAATATTTTCGCCAAATATTTTTTGCGGTCCATAGCCTTGCCAAGGGTTAAATATAAATTTTACTTGTAATTCTTCGCAAATTTTTTTAGTGTCATCGGTGCTTCCAGAATCTATAATTATGATTTCTTCGGCAAAACTTTTGACCGATTTAATTATATTGCCAATTCTATCGGCTTCGTTTTTGGTAATTATAAAAACTGAAATTGGAATCATAAAGATATTGATTTAATTTTAATTATTCTTAAATTATTATAGTAAAAAAATAAATTTTTTTACCAAAAAAGACCTTAAAATTAATTTACCAATATTAAATTATTACTCAAATTAAAATATGAAAAAAAATCACAAAAAAAAGGTAGCATTAATTATAATTGCTGTCGTTATTATTGGATTTGTGGCTCTTGTAATCCATAATTATAAAACCAAAACCTCTTTTAAATATAACAACACGGCAAACGCTTCTGCTCCAGTTCAAAATTCGCAAGATCCAGTTAATCAAGCGGTAGTTGAGGATGCCAAAGCACAAGATGAATCTAGAAAAAATAGCGAATTATTAAAAATTCTACCTGAAGATTATGTTTTAGGCGATA